>JBDTFL010000391.1:0-12559 GCA_039937955.1 Polyangiaceae bacterium
AAGCCTATTTCTCAGGCAATTTGCAGACGATCAAAACGCCGCTCGCCGCGAAGGGCACGGCGTTCCAACAAAAAGTTTGGGCGGCGCTGCGCACGATCCCGTTCGGCGAAACGTGGTCGTACGTGCAGCTCGCAAAAAAAATCGGGAAGCCGAATGCATCGCGCGCGGTGGGAATGGCGAACTCGCGAAACCCGATCGCGATTTTGGTGCCGTGTCATCGCGTGATCGGAGCAAGCGGCGCGCTCACGGGTTATGCGGGCGGTCTCGAAAATAAAAAATGGCTCTTGGAGCATGAGGACCGGCAGCGCCAGTTGGCGATCTAACTCACGGACCCGCGAGCGGGCCGCCCGGGCTTTTCGGGGCGATTTCAGTGCGTACGCGATCATTGCGCGCCGAGCGCTCGAGCGCTTCGAGACGTTTGCCGGTCTCTGCGTGAAATGCGCCGAGCTCGCGGATGAGTGATTCGATCCCGACCTCGTTCTTCAAGTTCACGCGAAAATCCGTTTCCGCTTGCGCGCGATCTTTCAGTGTCTGGCGGTTCTGGCTCATGACGATGAGCGGACCTTGCAGCGCGACCAAGATCGCGAGCGCGAGGTTGTAAAATTGGTAAGGAAAATCGTCGAATTTGTAATGCGATCCGTTGATGACGACCCAGACCGCGGTGAGACCGAGCAAAAAGAGAATGAACGACCAGCTGCCGTTCAGATCCGCGACGCGATCAGCCAGGCGCTGACCCCACGTAAAATTTTCCTCGATTTCTTTGACGACGTCTTTGGCGGCGCGCTCGCCGAGCATCGAGTTCGTGACGCGCAAACGCTCGGCCATCTCGCTCAAGATCGACATCGCTGCCGTTTTTGATTTCGCGAGCTGCTCGCCGAACTCGTCGCGTGTGAGCTCGAGCAACGTCGACTCCACCGTCGCTTCGACGCTGGCGCTGCGCGGTTTGTCGTCGAATAGCGAAAGCTCGCCGAAATATTCGCCGGTACGAACGTCTTTCAAAACGACGCGCGGCGCATCTTTGTCGGCTGGCGGCAGGAAGATTTGAACCGCTCCGGAGAGCACGATGTACATCGCGTTTCCGGTATCGCCTTTCGCGAACACGAGCTCGCCTTGCGCGACTTTTCGTTCGGTGAGGCGACTCCCGAGCGCCTCGCGATCTTCATCGGTGAGCCCTTCGAACATCGGAATTTCGGCGAGGAGATCGCTGTGGCGCATGAACCCAAAGGCTACATGGACGCGCGCGCACCGAAAAGTCCCGAGATCGTGCATGGAAACTCAAGGTGCCTGTGCGTAGCTCGGCTTGATCGACACCTGCGCGTAGCTCGGCTATCTCCGCGACATGCCCGCCTGGTTGAGCGACATTTTACCGATTGTCATTTTGCTCGCGGTCGTGGCGATCGTCGTCAGCCGACTCCCCAAAGTCGATCTCGGCCACAGCCCCGCGTTCTTGCGTCGTCGCGTCCAAAATTGGCTGACCGTCGGCCTCACGTACGCGTTCCTTTATATGGGCCGTTACAATTTGACGGTTTGCGCGACGGCGCTCGGCACGCGTATGACGAACCACGAGTTCGGGACCATCCTCGCGTCGGGCTCGGTCACGTATGGGCTTTCGTTTTTGGTGAACGGCCCGCTCGCAGATCGTTTTGGTGGCCGCAAGACGATCATCGTGAGCGCGACCGGCTCGGCGCTGATGAATGTGCTCATGGGCACGATGCTGGCGACCACCGACACGAAGACGAACCTCGTTCTGCCGTTTTCGATTTTGTATTCGCTCAACATGTATTTCCAGAGCTTCGGCGCCGTCTCGATCATCAAAGTGAACGCCGCGTGGTTCCATGTTCGCGAGCGCGGCACATTCAGTGGCGTGTTCGGAATTTTGATTTCACTCGGTGTCTATTTCGCGTTCGATTGGGGCGGCTACATCGCGCATCACGCGCCGCTGCCATACGTGTTCTTCATTCCAGCCGGTATTTTGGCTCTATTTGCGATCTTGGATGTCGTGCTCGTGCGCGACACGCCGAAGGAAGCCGGCTTCGGCGATCTCGACGTGGGCGACGCATCGAGCGGCGACGACGGCCCTCGTCTGCCCGTCTTCGAGGTCATCAAAAAAATGTTCCGCAACCCCATCATCATGACGATCGCGTGCGTGGAGTTCTGCAGCGGCTACCTCCGCGACTCGATCACGCAGTGGTACAACAAGTTCGCGAACGTCACCGGCACCGTCGGATTCGTCACGCATCACTTCGGCATGCTCACGTGCACCGCCGGAATCGCCGCGGGTGTCGTCGCCGGAGTCATCAGCGATCGCGTCTTCCAATCACGACGCGGTCCGGTCGCCACCGTTCTCTACATCGCATTGCTCTGCGGCACGCTCACCATGCTCGCGCTCCTCTCGAGCCCGGTGCTCGGCTTCGTCGCCATCAGCATCTTCATGTTCGTCATCGGCGTGCACGGCATGCTCAGCGGAACGGCGAGCATGGACTTCGGCGGAAAGAAGAACGCGGGCGTCGCGGTCGGCATCATCGACGGCTTCGTTTACTTCGGCGTCGCCACCAGCGCGAAAGTTTTGGGCGCCGTGCTCCCCACCGGCGACGCTGCAAAGGTCGCTGCCAATTGGTGGACCTGGCCGGTCGCGATGATGCCGGTTGCAGTCATCGGATTATTTCTGGCAAGCCGACTCTGGAACGCGAAACCAAAAGGCCGCGTCGCCGCCGCACACTGAGATCGTGAGCTAGCTAACGATCTGCCTCTGATCACCTACAAAAATAGGGAAATCATGCGTCGGTGACGAACTTCGCGAGAAGTGTTTTGCGGCCGGCGTTTTCGAAATCAATCACCAGCTTCAAATCACCTGCGTCGCTTTTTTCTTCAACGACGAGACCGCGTCCGAATTTCGGGTGCGCCACTTTGCGTTCGGGCTTTGCAGGCTTCGTCACGACCAATCCCGTCAATGCGGGCTTGAATGATTCGTCCTCGAGCGGCAAATCTTTTTCGTGCGACAAAACTTGAAGCCAGTTGTCGTTGTGACGAAGCCACACCGTGATCTTGTCGCGCGCGAACCCGGCAATCGTGTCCTCGAAACCGTCGACCATGATCTTCGGCGACGCAGCATCTCCCGGACGCGCAATCGACATCACTTGAAGCGCGCCGCCGTGCACGCCTTCATCACGCGCTGCGAACGGCTCGTGATCGAGCTGTGCGATGGCAACGTGATCGTCCGGCGCGTCGTCCTCGCAGTCTTCGGCGATATCCAAAATGCTGTCGACCTTGAGACCGGTCGCGCAGCTGAGATCGCGATCGCGTAACGCCATGATGATGAGCGCGTCGTCCGGTAACGTTGCACCGAGCTCGGTTTCGATCGCGTGCACGACGCTGACGTCGAGCGTCGCTTCGCCGAACGTTTTTCCGAGCGCACGCTGGAGCCGAAGCAGCTCGAGCAGCTCCCGAGAAGGGTGAAGCGGGCCCGCTTTGTCGTGCATCGAAAATCTAGGTTAGCGGGGGATCGACGCCGAGCACTGATTCGGAGTCGTGCCGCCGCACGTTTCGCCCGTTGGGCATGTGCCGCAGCTCACGATTCCGCCGCAACCATCTGCGACCACACCGCAGTTTGCTTTCGCATCCGCGCATGTACGTGGCGTGCAATTCGGCTTTCCGCAAACGCCGGACGTGCCACCACCACCGCACGTTTCGTCGGGCGGACAAGTGCCGCAGCTCGGAATCAATCCGCCGCAACCGTCAGCCGCCGGGCCGCACTTGATGCTCGGCGGACAAGCTTGCGGCGTGCACGTAGTCGTTCCGCACATGCTGGGGCCTGCGCCTCCGCACGTCATGCCGGTCGGGCACGGACCGCAATCGAGATTGCCGCCGCAGCCGTCGGGGAAGAGGCCGCACGATCCGCCGGACGGGCACGTGGCTTTCGTGCACGGAGGCGTGATGCAAGCAGCCGGAGTTCCGGTGCAAATCTCGCCGGTCGGGCACGAGCCACAATTGAGCTCGTTTCCGCAACCGTCACTCGCCGGTCCGCACGCGATTCCGGCGCACGTCCCCGGAACGCAGGGCGGAGGAGGCGGCGGCGTAACCGGAGTGATGCATTGGGTGAGATCGAAGATCATGTACGCGAGGATTTTTTCCTGCGCTGTCATCGCGCCGCCCGCGCACTCGTTCGGGAACGTCGTGCCTTTGGTGCTGGAGCCGACCGAGATGTGGAAATCGCTGTAAATCACGCGGCCGCATTGCGTCGTCTGATCCACCGGCGTGTTGAACGCCATGTGCAAAAGCGGCGCGGAAGACGACGAGGTGTTTTGCTTGATCCATTCTTCCGAGTTCGCAGCGACCGGAATGTCGGCGTCGTTGCGCGGATCGAAAATCGTGACGAGCGGCGCAGCGACCGTCGATCCGCTCGCCGTCGCATTCACGCCGGGAGCTGCGAGCCATTTTGCGAAGACGCCGCCGTTGACGGTCGTGCTCACCAATCCGGTCGTCGACGAGCCCGCCGTGTTCCATGCGGTCGACGTGCTGTCGGGAACCCAGGTCGCGGCGCTCGTCCACATCGATTGCGACGGCGTCGTCTTCACGGAGCCCGGATCGAGCCACACGTAGCTGTAGTGCGTCGCAAAGACGCGACCGCCGGAGTTGGCGTAATTGAGGACGTTCGTGAGCGATCGCTTGCTGTCGTCTTTGTTGGTCGCTCCGCCGCGGCACGCAAAAATCACCGCATCGTAGTTGTTCAATTCGGGCGTCGCCGTCGAGGTCGACGTGTCGTAGAGCTGCGTCGCGCTCGGCGTGGTTGTGGCAGCCGGGACGTTGATGGTCGCGCCGGGACCGGTGTCGCTCGAGCTGGAGTTGCTGCTGTCTTTGTAGAACCGAACGCGGCCCGAGCCACTCGGATTGGTGAACTGGGAATCGGCGATTCCGATCTTGCGCAGAACGCATTCGAGGCCGTCGGCCGCGCCGGTCGAGATCGCAAATAGAGGGATATTGTCGGCGGATCCGCCTTCATGTTGGGTCGTCGGAAAACGCGTTTTCGTTGCGTCGACCGCGACGGTCGTGCACGAGGTGACGGCCGGAACGTTCACGACTTTTCGCCAGCGACCGAGCTGAATGACGATCGGAAACGGAACGCCCGCCGGAACGTTGGTGAGCGTGAAGGTGCCGTCGTAATTCGACGTTGTCTTCACAAGAGGCGCGCCGCTCGCTTCACTTGCGCAGGTGTCGCACGTTCCGCCGGTGCCGATGCCATCGCTGAACGAGGTGAGTCCGTACGGATACGTGGTCGCGCCGTTCGGCACGTAGACGAGCGCGTTCGGAAGCGGAAGGGTGTCGTTCGGTGCGTAGACGGTTCCGGTAATGGTCGTGAATTTCGTGGCCGGGGAGCAGGTCGTTTGATTCAGACAGAAGCCGGTGCACGGCGGGGTGGTCACGCCAACTCCGCAAATGTTCGGACCGCCACCACCACAATAGTTCGGCGCAGTGCACGAGGTGGTGCCGCCGCAATTGATGACGCCGCCGCAGCCGTCCGCGACGTATCCGCACGTTGCGGTTCCGCAGCTGGTCTTCTTCACGCAAGCCGGCGCGCCGCACATGCTCGCCACCATTCCGCCGCCGCAGCTCTCGCCCGAGGGACAGGTGCTGCAGTCCAAAAGACCGCCGCAGCCATCAGCGACCGGCCCGCATTCACCGGGATTGCAGCCCGTTCGCGCGATGCACGCGCCGCCATCCGCGTAAAAAACGCCGCCGTCGCTCGTGACGTCGCCGCCGCCGCAGGTCGAAGGTCCGCCACCGCCGCAAATCGAGGGGGATGGGCACGTTCCGCAATTGGCGATCGTTCCGCCGCAACCGTCGCCCGACGGTCCGCACGCGACGCCGAGGTCCGTGCACGATTTCGGGATGCAAGCCGCTGATCCGCCGCAAACGCTGGGCGTTCCACCACCGCCGCACGTCTCGGGCGCGGTACATCCGCCGCAATCGATCTTGCCGCCGCAGCCGTCTCCGGCGAGCCCGCAGCTCGCGCCGACCTCTTTGCAGCTGAGCGGCGTGCACGTTCCGGAAAGCGTCGTTGAGCCGTCGCCGCCCGTGAGCGATCCGCTGGGCCCGCCGTCATCGTTCGCGCCGGCGTCGACGCCACTCGGAAACGAGCTCGCTTCGCCGCCAGATCCACAAGCTGCAGCGGTGATCGACCCTGCCGTCATGACGAGGGCGAGCAAGACGTATTTCAGCTTCATGATTCTTTTTTTCTCCCGCCTCGGTTTGCCATGGTTGGCCTCGAGGCGCGTTTTTAAGGATGACGGGCGGTGGCGTGGGAAGGGCGTGAACGGACGCGCGGCTTAATTCTCCCCTAGTACTCCGGCTCCAATGGCCACCCAACTGATTTCTCGTCAGCCGTCGTGCCGATAAGAGGTTTTTTACGTGCGTTGACGTTTTCGCACGGCGCGGTCGCTACTGGCCTGCGACATGGCCTGGGACACCTCGCGTTTGTCGCGGACAGGTGACGACCGCCTGAAACCCCATGAAATGAGCCATTTCGTCTAGGTACGCGGTTTGTAATGAGCGCGCGCATGCCGCTCCGCGTAGCAGTCTTGGTGTCACTTCTTCTCCTAATGGTGTCGCGCCGCGCGTTGGCGGACGACGATCTGGCGCCGTCGCGTGAGCCTCAGGGCAGCTCATGGATTTCGGTGTCCGGTTTCGTGGATCACCGCGCGCGGGGCAATGGCGAGATGGGCGCGATGGCATCGGTGGGTGTGGCGCTCGACCGTGCAGGTCCGGCGCTCGTACACGCCCAAGAACGCCTTCCTATTTTGGCGGTCGCACCGCCGGATTCCACGACGCAGCACCCGGTTCCGCGTTTGCCGATTTCCCGAGATGTGGCGCGCGGGGTGGTCGCCGCTGCCTGGCGTGCGTCAGGCGTGGGCGCCGACGACGAGCGGCTCGACGCGATGATCACGCGCGCGCGAATCAGCGCAATTTTACCGGAAACGCGGCTTCGCGTCATGCGCCGCATCGACGACGAGCTCGACGAGGTGCCGGCGGATTCTCGGTATTACTATCCGGACAGCGTCGACACCTGGCTCGAGGCCCGGTTCACGTGGCACCTCGATCGTTTGATGTTCGTCGATGAAGAACCGGCCGTCGAACGCCTGCGAATCGATCGCAGCGAGGCCCGCATGCGCATCGCGACGCGGGTGCTCGCCGTTCTCGCAGAATGGCAACGCGCGTGGGTGGACCTTCATACCTTGCCGGCAGACGCACCCGCATCGCTCGACGGCACATTGAGAATGGCGGACGCCGAGGCCACGCTCGACGTCTTCACTGCAGGATGGTTCTCGCGTTGGCGGTCGCACGCCACGCCCTGAAACTAGCTAAAAACAAGCCGCTTTAACGACGGCGCTCGTTGACCGCACGCTTCTCGTCGGCAAATGCTTCGGAGAGCTGGGCACCAAGCTCGTCGATCTGCAGCGAACGACGATCAATCGCGTGGCGGCGATTTTTCACCATCGCGCGGAGCTCCGCGACCGATTGTGCGGTCTTGCTCGATCGCTTGTGCATCAGCTCGTGACTTCCACACACGACGACGGTCTCGCCCGTCGAAAGACGCGTGACGGACAAGCTCCGCTCGTCATCGAGATGGCAAACGACGCAGCCGGATTTGGGCGACTCGGTCATGGTCTGCACCATCGCGCCAGGTCCGCTCACGGGCCAAGTTTTGGCGGAGCCGGTCGTAGCACCTCTCTGCGAATTCGTGCTACACCGTTCGAAGTGGTGACGACCCTCCTTCCGTTACTGGCGCTCGGGTTTTTCCTGGGAATTCGGCACGCCACCGACCCGGATCATGTTGTTGCGGTCACCACGATTCTCGCGCGCGAAAAACGCGTGTCGGTCGCCGCCCGCATCGGCGTGCTTTGGGGCGTCGGCCACACGTTCACCATCTTGCTGGTGGGCGGCGCGATCATCGTGTTCGGCATCGTGATTCCGCCGCGCCTGGGTCTGACCATGGAGTTTTCGGTCGCCGTGATGCTCGTCCTTTTGGGCGGGCTGAATTTGGCAGGCGTTTTTGGCGCTCCGTCGTCGCACTCCCGCGTTTCGGTCGCCGCGCGGCCGATCGCCATCGGCGTCGTTCATGGCCTCGCCGGGTCGGCCGCCATTGCGCTTTTGGTGCTCGCTGCCGTTCACACGGCGCTGGCGGCGATCGCATATCTCGCCATTTTCAGCCTCGGAACCGTGATGGGCATGATGCTTATGACGTCCGCGCTCGCGTATCCGCTCGTCGCCACGCAATCTCGCTTCACCCATATCGAGCCTTGGATCGCGCGAGGCACCGGCGTCGTCAGTGTTCTCTTCGGCCTGTTCATGGCGTACCAAGTCGGAATCCACGATGGCCTATTTTCCGGTCACCCCGTCTGGAGCCCTCACTAAAGAGGAGGCGCGTCCTCGCCTCGCGTGGCCGAAGCTCGTCGCCGCGGCCGTGTTGCTCGGTGCGTTGATGGTGACAGCGCTTTTCGCGCGCGCGCGCACGGGCGGTGCGTTCGTTTATCCGGTGGACGACGCGTACATTCATCTCGCCGCCGCGCGCCGATTCGTCGAATCGGGTGACCGAACATTTCTCGCCGCTTCTTCATCCATCGCCTGGCCGTGGCTTCTGGTCGTCATGCGAGAGCTCGGCGTGCACGATCACGGGCCGCTCATCCTCAACGCAGCGTTCGCAATTGCCCTTTTTTTCTCGCTCGAAAGTGCCCTCACCCAATTCGGGTCGCGCCATGCATCGTCGCTCAGCCTTTTGCTCTTGCTGCTGGTGCCCATCGTTCCTCTCGCGCTCTCGGGAATGGAGCACACGGCGCATGCATTCTGCGTGGTCGCGCTCGCGCTTCGCGGATCACGTGCGGCTGCACGCCACGAAAAAATCCGCGTCCCGCTTTTGTGCGTTGCAGCTGCTGCCGTCGCGTTTCGTTACGAGAGTGGTTTCGTCGTCGCGGCGCTCGTCCTTCTCTTCATGCGCGCGCGCCGCATTCGTGATGCAGCGTTGCTCGGTGCGGCGGCTGCGTTCCCAGCATTGGTCAGCGGATTTTTTTCCGTGATGTACGGAGGCACGTTCATTCCCGCGCCCATTCTCTTGAAGCGAACGCACCTCGATGCGTTGGCCCTGCCCGCCAATATTTATTACCGCCTGATCGACAATCCGCACGTTCTCGTGACGTTCGTGCTGCTCGCATTTGCCTTTAAAATAGAGCGATCAGCGATCGACCCGAAATCACCCGAACGTCGCGCGCTCGTCTTCATCGCCATCGTGACGCTCGCATTTCAAACGGCGCTCGCGCAGCTCGGTTGGTTTTACCGTTATGAGGCCTACGCGATGGTGGTCGCTCTGCTCGCGATCACGGCAACCGCCATCACGCATCGCAGCGCGGTTCGTGCGTTCGTGATCCCCCTCGCTGTGCTCGCGTTGCCGCTGGTCGGTCGTGGCCTCGGCGCGTTTCGAACGACGGTACTTGCGAGCCAAAATATCTTCGATCAAGAAATGCAGATGGCGTTCTTCATCCGCGATTTTTACGACGACAAGAGCGTGGCGCTGAACGACATCGGCGCCGTTGCTTACGTGTCCAACGCGCACGTCGTGGATTTGATGGGCCTCGCGTCACCGCACATCGCGCACGCACGAGGTATGCGCATCGACGGGCCGCTCGCGCAAAATGAAATTGAATCGATCGGCGTCGACGAAAAAGTCAGCGTCGCAATCCTCTACGAGGATTGGTTCGTGGGCACGCTACCGCCCACCTGGAAAAAAATCGGCAGCTGGAAAATCTCCGACAATCACGTGTGCGCGAAGGACACCGTCACATTTTACGGAACCGACGAAACCGCAGCAGCCGTTCTACGCGAGAATTTGCGGGCTTTTACGACAAGGCTTCCGACCAGCATCACGCAAGCGCCACTCGACCATTGAGCGCCAGCGTCAAAAATTATTTGCTACCAGTGCCACGCGCCGGAGTTGCGCGGCCCGGTGCCGGCGTCGCCGAACGGCTCGGGGGCATCGATCGCGCGCGCACCACTTGACCGTCGGACACGACCTCGATGCCGACGGTGCGGCAGCGACGCGAAAGTCGCTCGACGTCGACACCTGCAGCAACGAGCAGACCAGCCGGCGGTGACGGATCGATGAAGAGCTCACTCGTCGCGCGACGTGTGCGAAGCATCTCGCGGAGGTCCGGATCTTCAATCCAAAGAAATCCGCCAGCTGCCGAAAATGTTCCACGACCGAGAATGATGCTCGCCTGCGCAAGCGTCCGTGAAAGCGATTCTGGAAGCGGGGCCAATGCTTCGATGCGCTGACGAAGCGCGTCCGCTTCGTAACCGGCGGAGAGCGCGCGAGCCAATGTTTGTGGAGCGACGACGAGATCGAGCGTGTCGGTTGCGCGCGCGACTTCGACGAACGGCGCGACCGCGAGCAGACCCGAAATGCGCGCGTTCGATCCGACGCGAAGCACGTGCGTGTCGAGAAATTTGGATTTGGTCGTTTCGGCAGACGAAGGCCGGTCGTCGAGGAGCGCGCGCCCACGCGGCGTGAGCCTCAGCGTCGTCGACGTAGACGCCGGCTCACCTTCTACAGCGAGGGCAGCTTCGTCACCGAGGTCGACCATGCCGAGGCCCGGAAGACTTTCGTGCACGATTCTCCGCGCAATTTCCATCGGCCAATTGTCGGTCTTCGGTGCTTCGACGTTCACGCGATCTGCCCAACGCCGCAGCAAACGCGCGAGCCCACGAATGCGATCGTCGCTCTTGATGTAACCCGCGAGTGAATCCCATGGCACCCATCCGCCATCGCGAAGATCGACGAGCGCTTCCAAAACGATTTCGCGCATGACACCAACCGGCGACGAATCGCGGGCGTCGGGGCTGATGCGCAGCACCTCGGCTTCCGGGCGTGCTTCGTCCCATGCGCCACCGCGGCGCCAAGCGTCGAACAAAAGTTTGTTCAATTCGCCGAGCGTCAACGCACCCGGCGGCTGCGCGGCATTCAGCGCCGACGGATCCCAAAGACCACAAGCCCGTGAGAGCGCGATGATGAGCGCGACGTGATTGCCGTCACGACCGAATCGAACCGCGAGCTTCTGCACCAGAGACTTCGGCGTGCCGACCGTCGGACGAATTTCACTTCCGGCTTCGCGAGCGACGAGCGCGAGACCCGCAGCAAGCGGCGCCGGATCGGCCGCGAACTGCGCGCGACGCGGCGCATGATCGCCTGACAGCACGAACGATTTCACCTGATCACGACGACGCGTGCGCTCTGCGTGACGAGACGCGCCGATCACCGAAGCAACCTCGGCCGGCACGATGTGACGATTCGGATGGATAGGAATCAAGAGGCCACGGCGCTCGAGCGCGCAACCGACACCGCGCCGCGAAGGCGTTGCGCCCGACGCCGAACGTAGACGAAGTGGCTCTTTTTCAAGCTCCAAAAGCTCTTCGGTGTCGACCTCACCGCCGTCGCGTTCCACGCTGTCGAGCACGCGACGTTCGGTCGGCGGAAGACGTTCGATCTCTTGTGCGAGCTTCGTGCGATCGCTCAGCACTTCCCATGCGGTCTCGAGCGACAGCGCGATCGGTGGTGTTGCCGGGCGACCGAGATAATGAGCCGCGATCGCGCTCGTCGTTTCGAATGACGCCTGCGCGAGAAGCGCGCGAAGGCTGCGCGGATTCTCCCCCTCCCAATTTCTCAGCTGCACCAAAAATGCGGGTGGCAGGAGCAGCTCGTACGCGCCCTTCGCTTCGGTCGATCTTGCGAACATCAAACCACGCGCGGCCAGCGGCTCGAGCGCCGGCGGAATGGCAGTGACGATGAGCGACCCGCGCGCCTCTGCGACGCGATGTAGAAGCTCGACGCACGCTTGCGGCAAGCGCGACGAATCACGAAGCTCGGGGAGCGACACGAGCGCGCGCGAAACCTGTTGCGGCGTATCGAGACGCTTCGCCGGATCGATCCGAATACCCAAACGCGAGATGAGCGCGTTCAGCTCCTTTTCAGGGAGCGCGCGCAACACGTCGGCCAACCGTCGCGGCGCCTCTTCTTTAGGAGAGTTGGGCATGTTTAGGGTCATCAAGTGTAACATCCGGACGTGCCCCGCGCTGTTGGTCCTCGCTCGCGCCAGTCGTCTCCCTTAAAGATGAAAGACGCGGCAATTGCGAATGGCGCTGCGAATGGGAAATCAGCTTCAAATTACGCGCTTTCAGCATCGGCGGTTCGTGCGACACGTCCGACGTTCCCACACCTCGAATGGCCGGGTCGCCACTGGCAAGTCGGCGATCATGCGCACGGCTCTGCGACTGCGCAGAAGAGCACCGTATTAGAGACCGGTGATGCGACTGGCCCCGCAACGCATCGTCTGATTTTAGGAGACGTGCTCGATGTTGCGGCATTGCTCCATTACGAAAAAATCGCGGGCACGGTTTCGCTCGTTTATGTCGACCCGCCGTATGCGTCACAAGCCGATTACGTTCATGAAGCTCGTCTCGACGGGCGCGCCGACGGCCGGCTCAAACGCTCGCTCGCCTACGAGGACAATTGGTCGCC
>JBDTFL010000392.1:0-3018 GCA_039937955.1 Polyangiaceae bacterium
ATCTAGACGCCACCGCGTCGCTCGGGATCTAGACGCCAGCGCGTCGCTCGGCTTGCCTCTATATAGAGGACGATGCCGCATCAGACGATTTTCATCACGGGGGCATCCAGCGGATTTGGGCGCGCGCTTGCGCTCGAGCTCGCGAAAAAAGGCGCGCACGTCGCCATTGCTGCGCGTCGCGAGGATTTGCTCCAAGAGCTCGCGCATGAAATTCGCGCGCAAGGGGCGGGTGCGGCAACCGTGGTTCCGGTCGACGTTTCCGATCCGCTCGCCGCAAATGAAGCGGTGCACCGAGTGGAACGTGACCTCGGCTCGCTCGACATGGTGATCGCCAATGCCGGCGTCACCTCTCGCCAAACCGCACCCGCGCTTTCGTGGAACGAGGTTTCGCGCGTCATGGATGTGAATTTGCGCGGCGCGCTCGCAACCGTGATGGCGGCGATTCCCATCTTCGTCGCGCGCGAACGCGGGCACATCGTCGGCGTGACCAGCCTCGCCGGTTTTTTCGGCATGCCGAAGCACGCCGCATATTCCGCGAGTAAAATAGCACTTTCCACGTTTTTGAATTCGATCCGGATCGACCTCGAGCCTGCCGGAGTTCACGTCACCGACGTGCAGCCAGGCTTCGTCGAAACACCAATGACCGCATCGATGCCGAGCCCGATGCCGTTTTTGTGGACGTCGGAAAAAGCTGCGAGGGTCGTCGCGCGTCGTCTCCAAAAAGCGCCGCGTACCATCGCGTTCCCGTGGCCACTCGCCATGGCAACGCACCTAGGACGTTTGTTGCCTCAAACGATCTTGGACCCGGTGCTGCGGCGCCTCTTGAACCACGACCCGGGGGAACGCCGCCCGCCGGGCCAGCGAGCGCGGCCCAGCCCCGAGCTGTCCGACTTGCACGAGAAAGAATCTGGTACTATTCTTTCAAGTGAAAGATGAGCGCTGCCACTTCCCACCCGCACCTCGAGCTCGGCCAACCGACCGCCAATCCCAATGCCAATCCGGCTAGCGGCATCGTCGTCACCAAGGCTGCGTGGCGCGCCGCTGTTGCGCTCGGCTTGTCGCAAAAAGAGCTCGGCCGTTTGCTTGGCGTGAGTGAGGCCACGATCTCGCGCATCGCCAGCGGCAAAGTCACATTGGACGTAGACAAGAAAGAGGGTGAGCTCGCGCTCCTCTTCGTGCGCTTGTTTCGCAGCTTGGACGCATTGGTCGGCGGCAGTGAAAAGAAGGCGCGCGCGTGGTTTTCCTCGGAAAATTCCCACGTTTCAGGCATCCCGAAGGAACGCGTGCAAACGGTGGAGGGGCTCGTCCATGTCACGCAGTATCTGGACGCAATGCGCGGCAAAATTTAGTTTCCGCTCGCTGAATTTGGATGCGTGGCGCGTGGTGGAATCCCAACACATCACGTCGACGCGCAAGCTCGTCGATTCGGACGCTGAGCAACTTTTGCTCGAGCAGCTGGTGGATCGCGTGAAGCCGCCGACGCCCACGGGCGACAAATTCACACGCCTCCACTACCTGCTCTTCACGCCGTTTCGTCATCCGCCGCTTCGTCATGGCTCGCGTTTCGGCGCGAAGACCGAGCCGGGCATTTGGTACGGCTCGCGCAATCTCGAATCAGCGTTCGCAGAGGTCGCGTACTACCGTCTGCTTTTTTTGGATGGAACGACCGCCAACATCGAGCCGCTCATCGTGGAGCTGTCGGCGTTCACAGCGGCGATCGCATCGAAGCGCGCCGTAGATCTCACGCGCCTGCCATTTTCGGCGCACGCCAAATCGCTCACGAACAAATCTTCTTACGCAGCAACGCACGCGGTCGGTCGCGAGATGCGCGCCGCGGGCGTGGAAGCATTTCTCTATACGTCCGCGCGCGACGCCAACCGTGGCGCGAACGTCGGGTTGTTCGTTCCGGCCTTCGCCAAAAAATCTCCCAAGAAAATCGAAACGTGGATCTGCACGGCAGACCGCAAAAAAGTCGAGCTCACCGAAAAGGGATTTTTGGTCGGACGCGCCCGACGCTTCACATTTCCGCGGACCCAGTTCGAGGTGCGTGGCTCACTTCCCACTCCTGGAGCTTAAAAATCTCACGATCCGGCTGTTTTTGCGGCAATCCGTAAGAGCGAATCACGCGACAACGAATTCGCGTCGAAGGCTTTTTTCTCTTCTTCGAAGCGTGACTCCGCGATTTCTAGAATGGCGACACGCGCACGCTCCCATTCGTCGTCATCGAATTGCGGAATCTCTGCGCGATTGATCCACAGCCACGCCAGCGCGCTCGCATCACATTGAAGCTCGGTCCACGCACGCTCTTCGAACGGACCGTGATTGTGAAAATGCGCCCAGTCGTGAAGACCCCAAACCAACGCGCGCAAGCCGTCCGCAGCAAGCCAAAGCGTTTCGGTCGGTACAGCACGTTTCTCGAAAAGTAGATCGGTCGCGTCGTCGATCGCATACGGCGCGAGCGCCCATTCGTCGGTCAGCCGATAGCCGAAAGCGTGCAGCCGAGCGAGCTCACGCGGCAAAAAATCTCCCGCACCTTCATGCATGACGAACGCCATTCCACTGGGATTTTCAGCTTGATCCAGCGATGACGAATCCCAGCGACCCTCCGGCCGTCGCCATTCCAGCGTCGTGCTGTCGCACCACGCGAATGCGTCGAACACGCCATCCGGAACGAGCATCGGTAGTGTCGGTGTGCGGAGATGCGAGGAACGGAACGCATTTTCCAAGAAGCCGTAGTACGCTGTGCGCGATGTCTTCGCAGCCCCTTCCGCCCAAAAAAGTCGTCGCGCTCGCTCTGATCGAACAGTCGAGCGTGCATCTGCATCTCGACCCGCGCGCGCCAGGAGTCGTGGTTCCCGCTGGGTTCAAACAGCAGCCGCAGCTGGTGCTCCAAGTCGGCATGAACATGCCGGTGCCCATTCCGGACCTGTACTTGGACGACGAAAAAATGAGCTGCACGCTCAGCTTCAACCGCTCCCCATTTTTTTGCATCATCCCGTGGGACGCCGTGTTCGCGAT
>JBDTFL010000393.1:0-5892 GCA_039937955.1 Polyangiaceae bacterium
AGACCACGCGTGACGCGGTCTTTGATCCACGTCTCGTCTATGTCGAGCAGGACCTCACCGATCAGCGCTGGATCACCGAGAAAAACAGCGTCTCGCGCGCCAATGTGAAATCCCATCACGGGCCCCCACTGGGCACGTAAACGGAGCATCTCGACCGGCGGATTCTTCGTGAACTTACGAAATGCGACTGTGACGTCGCGCACGCCCCGCGGCCCGGGTGGGAACTGAGCTTCGGTCATCGGGGCGTAGCATGGCATCTTTGGGACAGTTTCGCGTGCTTGGAGCGCAGCACGGATTTGACCGCGTACTCGACGAAGCGGTTTCCGCGTGCTTCGATCCATCGCTGTGAGTGGTTCCATTCCCCCGCGACCAACGCCGCGCGTGACGCCGAGCACGGCGCCGCCTGCCGTGACGCCGCAGACGAACGCGCGCGAGATGAAGCCGCCGGTCGGTCGCGTCGGAAGCTACGAGCTGATCAGCGAGCTCGCGTCGGGTGGAATGGCGACCGTTTTTCTCGCGCGCAGTCTAACGGCGGACGCGCCGCTCATCGCAGTGAAGCGCCCGCACAAACATTTGGCGAGCGACAAAGTTTTCTTGTCGATGCTCATCGACGAAGCGCGGCTCGCGTCCGCGATTCATCATCCAAACGTCGTGAAGGTGCGCGAGCTCGGATTCGAAGCGGCCGAGCCGTTCGTCGTGATGGACTACGTCGAGGGCGCGTCACTCTCCGATTTGCGCAAAGAGCTTTCGGCAGCAGAGCGCGCAGTCGACACGAAGGTAGCCGTGAAGATCATTTTGGATGCGCTCGCTGGTTTGCATGCAGCGCATACGCTGAAGGACGAAGAGGGTCGGCACCTCGGCATCGTTCACCGCGATATTTCTCCGCACAACGTGCTGCTTGGTACGGATGGTCGCGCACGTCTCACCGATTTCGGAATCGCGCACGCGGTCGATCGTGTGCAAGTTACACGTACCCACGAGGTCAAAGGAAAGCTCGCCTATTTGGCTCCAGAACGGATCGACAAGCGACGTATCTGCACCGTACAGAGCGACGTATTTTCGATGGCCGTGGTTTTGTGGGAGTGCTTGGCGGGTCGTCGTTTGTTCCGCGGCGACGAAGCGATCGACACGTTGCAAGAGGTCATGTCGGCGCACATTCCGAAGCTTCGTTTGCTCGGCGCAAATCTTCCGCCGGCGCTCGACGACGCCATCGCGCGCGGGCTCTCTCGCGATCTTGCGATTCGCTATGCGACTGCAGACGATTTTGCGCGAGCCATCGCGACTGCCGCCGGCAAGAGCAACATCGGAACGGATGCCGACGTCGCGCGCGTGGTCGATGCGGTGTTCGGTGCGCGCCTCGGGCAACGTCACGAGCAAGTGCGAGCGGTCGTCGGTGACGACGCTGCAAAAACGCTCTTCGAAAGAAGCGAAATCATTCCACGACCCGCTCCGGAAAACGCCGTCGCGCCCAGCTCACAGCTCTACGCGTCGATCGCTCCGCCGGCACCGAGCGCGCGTTATGCGTTCGGAAATTTGAACGACAGTCTTCCGCTGCAGAACGAAACGCCGAAGGTGCCGTGGCAACTCGTGGCGGCGGTTGCTGGCGGCGCAGCGATCGCGCTGATCGGGCTTTTGGCCTTGTTTTTACGGTATCGCGCGCATGAACCCGATCTCGCGGCAAACCCGTCGGGCACTCCGAGCGCCTCGGCAACTACGAGCGAGGCGCCACAAATTGCAGCGGCTCCGACATCACGCCATGTCGTCGTGCCGCTTCCGTTCGTGGCAGTTCACGTGCAGTTCGACGACCTCGACCGCAGTCTCAATCCGCCCGCCGACGTTTGCGCGTTCGACGTTCCGGCTGCAAGCGGCGTTCGTCATCGCGTCGTGGTGATCGCGGCGGACGGCACACACGCCGAAGGTTTTGCGCGCGAGGTCGACGGCGTTGCATCTCCCGAAAGCGGATTCGCGATTCAGCAAGCCGTAGCGGCTCACACGAATCCGGTCACTCCGCCGCCGGCTCCCGCGCATCACCGTCATGCGGCGCCGCGATCTACTACGACGCAGGATGGCTTCACCCGAATCAAATGAAAAAAAATTCGGTCGCCGTTGCTTGCGTCGCTGCGTTTGCGACCATCCTCGCGCTCGCGTCCGCGTGCAACACGGATATTCCGCAGCAACCGTGTCGCGACATCCCCGACGGCGGCTGTCCCGCATACGACAACGCGTGTAACGATCCTACGTGTTTTACCCTCTACGATTGCTCGCCCGACGACACGTGGGTCGTTGACATGGTGTGTCCCGCAAAAACGCCCGTGGACGCAGACGGCATTCCGATCGACTCCGGCAGCGACGGCGCAGGCAACGTCGACGCATCGGCGTATCTCGCCGTACCCGGTGCGCTCGGTGGACCTGGTTGTCAGGATCTTCAAAATCCAGATTGCTCGCTCGGCTCCGCAGCGGCATGCACGGACTGTTGTGGCTGCGAGGATCTCTACGTCTGCAACAGCGGCGGCTGGAATCTTTGGGGCGTGTGCACCAACGGACAAATCAGCCAAGTCGACGGCGGCAACTGACTGCGCAACTTCGGGAGCGCGACGACCTCGTGATTCACGAGGCGAAAGCGGAATGGCGATTCGTTCGCGGCCGTGATGCGAAAGACGCTTCCCGAGCGGCAAGCTCGCGACCGATCTTCACTCCGACGTTCTGGCGGCGGATGACTACCGAGTCTGCAACGAGATCGTCGAGGCGTTTTCTCACGACGAGAACGAGCTGGCCCTCTCGCGGTCGCCGATGGCGTTCATGTTTTCTCGCTCGTTGACGGTCGAGAGAAATGGAGCGGAAAATCAGCGCTCGGGCAAATGCTCGGAGGACCGGTCAGTGCGCTCGCATTTTCCAGCGACGACCACGACTTGATCGTTGCCAGCGATGAGCGCGTCGTATCGTCGACGTTGGCGGCGTACCGGGCTTACCTTCGCGCCTCGCCGTCGACTTACGTGTCGGAAAACGCGTTGTTCGAAAAAGCCGTGACGCAGCTCCCGCTGCCGTAGGAGTACAAAACGCCATGTTTCAAGGCCCTTTCGCGATCGCCGCGGTCTCTGCGGCGAGCATCGTTTTGATTTTTGCAGCAACGTCGTCTTTCGGATTGCACGCGAGCGCGCTCTCCAACTCGAACTTTGCCTGCACGTGATTGCCGCCAGCCGACAGCGCCTGTGCATACGCGAGATGCGTTCCGGCATTTTCGACGTCGACGAACATCGCCGACTCGCCGAACGCGCGCGCGTCGTCCCACGCTTTCGCGTCGACGAGCTTTTGCAAGAGCGCACGCCACGCCGGTCGGTTGTGCGGATCGATCACGACGAGGCGCTTCAGCAGATCCAATTCGTCGGCGTCCCGTTTTTCGGTTTTCGCGAGACTCACCAATTCACGTAATGGATCGGCCTGACTGGGATCGTAGTGGTAAGCATTCTCGAGCGCAGCGCGTTGGGCCTTCGCGTCCTTTTTCTGCTCGGCGATCTCGGCGATTCCCATTTCGACCGCGAAGCCGTCGTGCCCGTTTTTCTTCAGCGTGTTCAAATGCGCGAGCGATTCGTCCGGATCCTTCAATATTTTCGCCAGCAGGAAATTCGCGTTCGGGTTGTTCGCGTCGATCTTGATCGCTGAATCCAGCTCTTTTTTTGCGTCTTCCGCTTTGCGATTGTGGAGCAGCGCGAGCGCCATGGCCGCATGCGCGTTCGCGTCGTTCGGAGCAGCCGCGAGATTCTTCTTCGCCTCGTCGAGCGTCGCGCCGCGATCGTCGAACAAGAATTGCGAGTCGTAACGTTTCATTCGCGCGAGCGCCCACGCCCGAAACGCGGCGTCGTACTCCGCGCCCGACACGCCGAACGCGCGTGAGATCACGTCCGGCGTCTTCACGCCTTGGCCCCAAAGCTTGAGCGCTTGCGCGACTTTGGCCATGCCGTACCTCTCGACCGTGAACACCATCATCTGGCTCGCCGCGTAGTACGCAACGGTGACGTCTTCCGCATCCGTCGCGTGCGTGAACGCACGATTCATGTCGAGCGCGTGCGGAAGTGATCCGCGTTTGATAGCCAAATACAGCTGCGGATCGAGATCGCGTCGCCACTCCGGACGGCGCGCGATCGTCTCGTATTCGCTCAGCCCTTCGGTGAACCAACGCGGCACATGGCTCTTCGATAGTTGAATCGCGAACACGTGACCGAGCTCGTGCCACACCACGTTTCCCCAGTTGAACGGCTCGCTCTTCGGGCTCATCGCAGCAACGACGCGGCCGAAGCAAACGCCTTGAATGCCGATGTTCGGCAAACCGCTGGTGCGCACGCTGAATTGTTCGCGGTTCGAGTAGAGCTCGATCGCCACCGGCGTCGTCGGCAAGAAATCGTAACGCGCCTTCATCGAGCCCCACGCTTCGCCGAGCATCTTCGGCACGTAGCGCGAGAGCACCGGCTCTTCGTCCTTCGGGTAGCGGACGTTGAACACACCGTCGCTCTTCGTTTCGTAATCGTTGGCGATGGCCTGCTCGTACAGATTGAGTGTATTGTACACGCGAATGTTGAAGTGATCTTTCGACCATGCAGTGTTCAACGCGGCGATGCCTGCCGTCTCCTCACCGTTGCGTGATTCGTTGAGACCGAGCTCCGCCCACGCCTTGCCGTCGTCGGGGTCGAGCTTGGTCGCCTCTTTCATCATCGCGACGATGTCGTCGTAGCGGTGCTCCCACTCGGCGTAGTCGCTCACGATTTCGTAGAAGCGAGCGAACTCGGAATTTTTTGCGAAGACGTCTTTCTTCGCCGACTCGTAGCCCGCTTTGTCGTCGTCCAAAAATTTCTCGGCCGCCCGCAGCGACAAAAGCTCGAGATGATTCGGATCGATGGAAAGCCCTTTTTTAATGGCTGTTTCAGCTTTGCTGAGCTCGCCATCGCGAAGGGCAATGCCCGCCAATACCGCGTACGCGTCCGGCAAATTCGGATCGATCGCGAGCGCGTCGGCGCACAATTTCTCTGCGGCATCGAAGTCGAGTGTCTGCTCGAGCTTGATGCGCGCGAGCATGATCATCGCGGGCGCGTTCTTCGGCTCGGCGTCGAGCACCTCTTTCGTCACTTCTTCAGCGTGCCCGGGGTCGTACGTGTCCAGGAACAGCGCGGCGTGCCACAAGCGCGCTTCGACATTTTTCTTGTCGATCCGCTCCGCTTCGTTGAACGCTTTGTTCGCATCTTTGGGGCTGCGCAAAAGCGTGGCGGCACGACCGACGAGCGCGAGGCCCGGAGCATCTTTGGAAGTGATGCCGTCGCTGTTGTAGTCGCTGATGATTTCCATGAGCGGCGCTTGTGCGTCGGCGCGGTGACCCATCGCGATTTTGAACTCACCGAGAGCCAAATGCGCGCGCCGACTCGCTTGTGTTTGTGCGCTCGGAACCGACTCGAGCAACTTCACCGCGTCGTCACGCTTGCCCGAATGAAAAAGCGCCTCGGCACGCGTCGTCGTGTCGGGCGGCGGTGCAGCGAGAGCCGCGGACGAAAAAAGCGTGCAACCTGCAATGAGCGACGCGAGATGAAAGGAGCGCATGGGCAAGCCGATCTTAGCAAAAACGCGAAGGCTTTTTGCCGCGCCCGCGTTCGCGTTCTAAGATCCTTCGGCGATGGCAGCAAACGAGTCGGAAAATGATGCGTCGGAAAAACCGGTGAACGACTCGATCGACGAGCTGCTCGACGGTTTGCCCGCCGAGCCGATGCTGCCGAAAAAGCGCGCACGGTCGATCGATCAGGCCGCTCCGCCGTCGTCGCAGAATCGACGCGCCGACGACAAAGTCATCGTGCGCGACGAGACCGACCCACACGAGCGCGCGCGTTTGGAAGCCGAGGCGGCGCGTCGACA
>JBDTFL010000394.1:0-11467 GCA_039937955.1 Polyangiaceae bacterium
TCGTCGAATATCCGCTCGCGATGGTGCTCGCGTGTCTGTGTCGCGATGTCGCCGACGAGCCTCGAGACGCGCGCGCGAAGAAGCTCGACATCATGATCCCCATCGCGCTGGGCCTGCTCATGGTGGCGCTGCTCCTCGGCGGGCGCGCCGTTCATTCCGATCGCGCCGGCGTCGCGATCAAAATGTTGGTCGCCGCTCCGCTCTTCATCAATTACGGATTTTTGAAACGCCCTCGTCGCTTCGCGCTCGGTGTCGGCGCTTGCTTGATCGGCGGCTCGCTCTTCGGCGGAATTTTGGGGACCACCGTGCACGTCGAGAGAAATTTTTTCGGCGTGGTGCGCGTCACGCACGATGACGCCGGAAAATACGTGCAGATTGCACATGGCACCACGTTGCACGGCGCGCAGAGTCGCGACCCCGCACGACGTCGCGATCCGCTCGTTTATTATTCGCGCACAGGTCCGCTCGGTCAGGTCTTCGATGCATTTCGTGCGATGGGCTCGGGGCCAAAAGAGGTCGGAGTCATTGGCCTCGGCGCGGGAACGATGGCGCCGTATCGACAGCCGAACGAAACGTGGACGTATTACGAGATCGATCCCGCAGTGATTTCCATCGCAGAAAACCCCGCTTATTTTACGTATCTCACGGACGCATTTCCGGACCGCGATCATCTCCGCATCGTGTTGGGCGACGCCCGCCTGCGCATGCACGACGCGCCCGATCACCAATACGACTTGATCGTCGTCGACGCATTCAGCTCGGACTCGATCCCCGCGCATCTTCTCACGCGCGAAGCGATCGCTCTCTACGTCAGCAAGCTCGCCGCGGACGGATTCATCGCGGTGCACATTTCGAATCGCTATCTCGACCTCGAGCCCGTGTTCGGAAACCTCGCGAAAGACGCTAAATTAGCGTCGCGCACGCGCCGAGACTTCGACGTGCCACAAGCCGAGCTCGACGCTGGAAAGGCGATGTCGCAATGGCTCGTGCTCGCGCCAGACGTCGCGCATCTCGGAACGATCCAAGACGACGCTCGCTGGGTAGAAACACGCACCAGCTCGCAGCCCGTGTGGACCGACGATTTTTCGAATCTGCTCAGCGTCTACCGGTGGTGACGCGGCTTTTCTGGACGCCTGCGCGCTCGGCTTGTCAGTCGTCGCCGGCGTCTGTGATTCCGGAGTCGGTGTCGCCGCTACCACTGTCGACGATGACAGCTGCGTCGCTGCCGCCGTCCGTTCCGCCGTCGAAATCGGGGCCTTCGCATTCGACGAGCGGATCGACGTGCACGAGCTTGCCTGCCGTTTGTTGTCCTGCAGTGAAGCCGATGCCGAATGATAGTCCGTCGCACGTTGCGTTCGGATCCGTTCCGCCGTCAGCGAGCACGTCGAGGTTTGCGGTGAGAAAATTGTTGATGAGCGTGTAGTTCGGATCGCTCTCGCAGAGACCAATTTGCCGAAGTCCCGTGACCATCGCTTTCGCCGATGATCTTCCGGCGATGATGCCGTCGTCGATCGCCCACGTGCCGTCTTGGGCTTTCGAAAAGTGTCCGCTCACGATCCCTTCTTCGAAGACGACCGGATACGCGGTTGCAACACCCGGCCGTTTTCCCGGAAACGCGAACTGCGTGTTCGGCGGCAACGTGATCACGACGTAGCCTTCGTGCACGAACGCGTTCGGATCCGAAACGTCGCTGTCTGCCAAATCAGGACCGGATTGCGTCGTGTGACTGTCCTGAATGTTGAGCGCCTGATCGGGCGTGATGCACGGATGGTTTTTCCACTCGCCGTTGTTGCAATTCCACGGGAGCGGCGTGTCCAAACCCGGTGACGGATAGAGATCGACGCGAACGTGATCGTCTTCGGCGGTGCCGTTGTAGTCCGAGAACTTGATGACGAAGTTGTAGTCGCCGACGCAAAGTGCGCAGTTGAACGCATCGTCGTCCAAACCGTATTTTCCGCCGAGCTCGGGGATCGTGGACGCCGTGACTTCCAATCGCCCGAACGTGTTGTCGCGACAATAATTGCCGTCGAACGGGATTCCGACGCCGGTCGATTTGCATGAAACTGCAGGCGGTCCGCCGTCACCGAGACACGTGTCGCTGCTGGTGCACGTGTTGTCGAGATCGAAGCCGATGTCTTTCCACGCGGTCGTGCTCACACCGCCGTCGATCTCTTGGGCGCCGAAGCGCATCGAGCGAATCGCGATGTAAATAGGCGGGAGCGAGGCCGCGCTTTGTGGTCCGGGTCGACTTGCAGCCGTTGGATATTTTGCGCTGTAACAACCTTGATCGCCTGGGCCCGACCACCAACCGAGGCCTGAGCCGCCGTCCGGAACGGGCGCTGCGCTCGTGAGTAAATCGGTCGTGTACACGGAGCAACGCGTTGCCGCGAGCCCGATGGAGCAGCAGGCGATCGAAGCGACTACGAACGCTTTTCGCACTTCTCTACAATACGCCCCCGAAGCAGAGCCTGCGAGTTTCTAGGAGTGTCGCAAAAAAGACTCGGTCGAAAACATCGCGGTCCGCGCTGGAAACCAAGCCACGGGCAGGCGTAGCCGTTTCTGGGACTTCAGCTCTCGCGCGCAGCTTTCGTCGATTCACCCGAGGTCGGGGCGGCCGGCGGCGGCGTCATGTCACGATGCTGAATGCGCACCGGTGGTTGAACTGGAGCGCGCATGGCCGGGAGATTCTGGTCTTCAGGTGAGCTCCAACGCGCGCTGAGCACACCGAGACCAGCCGAAGCGGCCAGCAGCAAAGTAAAACCAAAGATGATCCGCGAAGCTGGTTTCGAAAGAATCACGAGGTCCTCGGGTAAGACGTAGAGCACGGAGTATGCCGCAGCTTCATGTGTCATCAATGCCGTTCGCTTCACGTCCATCTTCCCAAATGCAGGACACCGAAATAGCGGAAACAAGGGCGATGGGCCACGTGTCTGGCGAAGAGGACAAATTGCCTAATCCGCAGCGAGGGAAGACGAGCAGGGCATCCATGTCATACTTGGCCAGGACCAGCGTGAACCTTCGGCACTCTTCGTTTCGTCGTGTCGTTCGGATGTTCAGCATCGGTGCGTCGGGAATGGTGATCCTCGGCTGCTCGGCAAGCTCCACCAACGTCGCGAGCCCGACGCACGTCTCTGCGCTTCCTCCGCCAAAAGATGATGGAAAACCTTCGGAGGGCGGCACCGGCGGAAGCGAGCACTCGGCCGCGCTCGAGGAGCTGAAGATCGCGCCCGTGACGATCCGCACGGATAAAATGGGGGCGCTGCGCATTCCGCTTCCCGACGCCCAGCGCTGGACGCGCGTGAAATTTTGGGGCGTGCCGAGCACCGTCGGTTTTCGTTACGGAAAAGATCATCACGCCATCGTCGCGGGTTTCATCACGCACGTGGACGACAACACCGTGCAAGGCGCGTGTTTGAAGAGCTTCGAAGATTGGGCGAATCCGTGGATCGACATGTTCGACGCCGAGGTCACGCACGAAGCGCCGCTCGCATTTTCGTGGAAGGGATCGATCGTCGACGTCGACGTGCTCACCGTGAAATCCGAGACGCTCGCGCAGCACGACACGTACTCCGCGGCCTATGCGGGATATCCCGCGTGGAAGGGCGCTTGTTTGATCGTCGGAATCGCCATCCCCGCACGCGACGATCTCGCGCGGTCGCGAGAGGTGCGTGATCGTTACGCGAACGAGCTCTTGCCGAAGGTCGAGGTCATGACGACCGAAGAGCCGAAAGAGCAGTTTTAATTTGGAGCTTTCATCACTCACGTCTGCTGCTCCGAGGCTATCCGTCGATCGTGAAGTAAGATAATCGATAAGCCATGAGGGGTGGGTTCATCGGGTTTTCGTTTCTCTCCTGCGTCATGGTTCTCGGGCTAGCGCATTGTGTCGGCAGCGACCCGACGAACCCGAACGAGGGCGCCAACGACGCAACGGCCGATCAGCTCGTCACTGAGGATGTCGTCACGAACGATGCCACCAAGGACCCCGGAGACGCGTCGATCGTGGACGCGGGCGCGTGCGATTTATCAAAACCTTTCGGCCCGCCGGTGCCGCTCGCGAATCTCGACACGACCCAGCAGGAAGACTCTATCTGGCTCACGCCCGATTTTCTCAGCGCCTACGTGTCCGCCACGCGACCCGACAGCGGCGGTTACGATCTCTTCACGACCTCGCGCGGCGCGCTCGATGCGAAGTTCGGCGCGCTTCAGACACTCGCAGGCCCGATCAATACGTTTGCAAGTCAACAGCGCGAGCCGCTCCTAACGGGCAGCGGTCTCACGCTGTATTATACGGACACAGTTTCCGGAAAATACCAGATGTACGCGTCGACGCGAACGTCGACCTCGGTCTCATTCCCGACCGGCCAACTGCTCTCGATCAACAATAGCTCTTACAACGAGACGACCTCGTGGATCAGCGCTGATGACCTAACGATGCTGATCCAATCCACGCGGGGGGACGGATCGAATCTTCACCTTTACAGCGCGACGCGCACATCGACGTCGGTGGATTTCGGCTCGCTGACGACCGCCGGGCTACCCAACTCGTCTTCTGAAGATTCCAACGCGGTAATGACACCCGATCAACTTAGGATCTACTTCGGTTCGACGCGCGTCGGCGGACGGGGCGCGTACGATGTTTGGACGGCGAGTCGAGCGAGCGCGACGGACGGCTTCGGCATTGCAACCGTCGTCACCGAGCTCAGCACAGGGGGAACCGACTATCCGACGTGGATCTCGCCGGACGGCTGCACTGTCTACCTGGCTCAGCAAGATCTCGACGCGAGCGGCGCCTACGACCTCTTCGTCGCGGACAAACCCGCACGTTAAGCGCGTGGAAGGCTCGCGATGAAAAAAACGGGCGCGGGGATCATCGAGTTACTTCGAAGCGAGGCGTAGTGAGCGTCGGCGTGCGAACAATCGGGGCGACGCGGGAACGATTCGCGAGCCCGGCAAAATTCGAAACGGATTTCCGCGCCACACGACGCGATCGCTGAGAAGCGCCCAAAGCCAACAACCGAAAATCGCAAACGCACGCGCGACCTCGAGAGGTGCGTAGCGAATCGCCAGGGATTTGCCGCGTAGAATGCGCACCGACGCGAATGCGAAAATGCTTTGAAGCGCTGCGCTCGCCGCCACGCAGAAGAAGAGCGTGCGCGAAGGGGAGAGCAGAAAAAGTAAGAAAGCGATGACGACGGGTGAGCCGAGCGGCTCGAGCAAGAAGGCGTGAGGTGAAAGTGAGCGGCGGATTTTGGCCCAACGCGCATGACGCTCGAGCGTGCGGCGCGTGGAGCAATCGACATTGCGATTTTGGATCATGCCGAACGACGTGCGCAGCGAATATCCAGCCGCTTTGAAGCGATCGCCCAAGACGTGATCTTCGGCGAGCACATCGCCGACCGCGGAAAATCCGCCGATTTCGGCGAGGTCGCGTTTCCACATCGCCATGCTCTTGCCGATGGTGAACGGGCGATTGGTGAGCATCGTCGAGAGCACGACCGCCGGAGCAACGACCGACGCGAGCTGCAGATTTTCGAGCGCCGCACCGAGCGTGGTCTCTCCCGATCCGGCAAATACGCTCGTAACGAGCCCGACTCCCGGACGAGAAATCTCCGACAGCAGAGACCACAAATAATCTTTCGGAACACGCACGTTCGAATCGGAGATCACGAAGAGCTCGCCACGTGCCTGGCGCGAGAGCTCGAGCAGCTGCGCCACTTTCGGATTTTGCGCGGCGTTGCGATCCGTCAAAACGACTCGTGCACGAACATGCTTGTTTCTCCGAACGAAATCGCGAGCGACTACGTACGCTGGATCTTCTGTCGATGCGACACCGAGCAGAATTTCGAAGCACGGGTAGTCGAGAGCGGCGAACGATTCCAAGTTCGCGGCGAGCTCGTCGTCATTCCCGGCCAGCGGTTTGAAAATGGTTACCGCGGCGGCGCGATCCAATGGTCGCCGCGGAGCGCGCCGACTCTTGCGGAGCGCTGTGAGGAACAGGGTCATCGAGCCCACGTAGATTGCGATGTCGAGCGCGGCCAGCGCGCTCATCGCTTGGGATGCGGTTTCCACGAGAATGCATCCTGCACGCAATTTGCGACGCGACCGAGGAGCGCGCGTGAATCTTCGGAAACGAAAAATGTTGCATGCATGTTGCACACGCTTCGGTGTCGCGACACTCGCGTTCTCCATCCTGTTCGGAGATGCTCAAGAACTTCCCGGAGCTTTTTACCTCACGAAACGCGCTGGTCGCTGGTGCGATTGGCGGAGCGATTGCGCTCGGTGACAGTTTGCTCGGTCCAGTCCTCGCTCCAGTAGCAGAGCTCGGCGCTGCCGCGCTCACTGCTTGGATAGGAGCAAAAGCGGTCTGCGAATACGCCCGCGCCAACGGCGTCGAAAGACAGCGCGCGCTCGAGATGGCGAGCGAAGCGACGCGTCACTCTTACGGTGCGCACCTCGCGCACAAGACACTCGACTTCGCGTGCGCGGCATCAGCCGGCAATCCACGCGCAGCAAAAGCGGCCGGCGCCATCGCCGTGCATTGTGTTCGTGCCCAAGCGACCTCACTCGTAGCGCATGTTTTGGTTGGGTGGTCGCCGCCGCTGTTCGGCGGTACACGCGTCGTCGCCGCGTCGCGCGCTGCATTCAACGCAGCGACGTTCGTGCATGCGATGGAGAGCAGCGTCCGTTTCGAATTCGCAGAAGCCGCGTAATCAGACGCGGTCGTCGGAAGATTTGGCGGGCAGCGTCAGCGTGAATTTGGAGCCGCGGCCAACCGCGCTCTCGACATCCACTTCACCGCCCATCGCTTCGGCAAGGTGCTTCACGATTGAAAGTCCGAGGCCCGTGCCTCCGACGTCGCGTGAACGGCCCGCGTCGACGCGGTAAAAGCGCTCGAATAAACGCGGCAAATGCTTCGGATCGATTCCGGGGCCGTCGTCTTCGACACGCACGAAGGTCGTGTCTTCTTTTTCGCTCGCGTTGATCGCGATGGTCGAGCCGGCCGGACAATATTTGATCGCGTTGTCGACCAAGTTGGTGAGCACTTGCTCGAGCGCGCGCTGGTCGGTGCTGAGCGCAACTTTTTCTCCGGGACGAACGAGGAGCTTCACCTTCTTCTTTTCGGCGCGCTCGCGGAAGAGTGACGCCACGAGATTTGCGGTGTCCAAAACGTCGACCGTTTCTTTCTTCAACTGGAACTGATTCGACTCGAGGCGCGAGAGGTCGAGCAAATCTTCGATGAGCTCGTGCAGGCGTTGCGCGTTGCGGTCGATGATGTCGAGAAAGCGCCCTGACCGCTTCGGATCTTCCACCATTGCGGTGCGCAGCGTTTCGGCAGCCGAACGAACCGCGGTAACTGGCGTGCGGAGCTCGTGCGAAACGTTCGCGACGAAATCGCGGCGCAGATTTTCCAGACGACGCAGATCCGTGACGTCCACGAAAACCGCGAGCAGCTCCTGCGCTTCGTCGGCAATGGGCGTGGTTTGCACCAAAAGGCGACGTGGCTGAAGGCCCGGTAAATCAAGCTCTTTCGTCATGTTGCCGCGAAGCTCACGGGCTTTCTTCGCGAAGTCGTGGAGCTCGGCGTGGCGCACTGCTTCGACGAGCAAACGTCCTTTCACATCGCTTCCGACGAGCAGCATCGCGCGGAGCGCAGAGTTCATCATCACGATGCGTCCCTCTTTGTCGAGCACGAGAACGCCTTCGCTCATACCGTCCAAAATCGCACGCTGCTGATCGCGCTCGTCGCGCAGATCGTGAAGCGTGGTCGACAGGCTCGACGCCAAACCATCCAACGCGCGGGCGAGCTCACCTACCTCGTCGTCGCCGTCGGCGCGTGATCGCACGTCGAGATCACCAGCGGCCATTTTTCGGGCGATGTCGGTGAGCGAACGAATTTCGCGGGTGGTCGCCTGTGCTGCAACGCTCGATGCGATCACCGCCAACGCGAGAGCCGCAAACGATGCGAACCAAATCAGCTCGCGCAATCGTCCAATTGCGTCGTCGACCGCTCGAAGCGGCGTGGCCAAGCGAACGACGGCGTGTGCATTTTCACCGCGTCCGAAAGGGATCGCGACGTACATCATTTTTTCGTCGAGCGTTGCGCTCTGCCGCGCGCTCGATCCGCGACCGCTCGAAATCGCGTCGTGAATTTCCGGACGCCCCGCGTGATTGTCGAGCTTCGCGAGCCCATCGGCGCTCACCTCCGAATCGCCCAGCACTACGCCGTCGGGTGTGACCAACGTGACGCGTGAGCCGGCCGTCGCACCGAGTCGATCGGCGAGCGCATCCCACGTTGCGTGGTCTTGTAACGGCGCAGTCTCACGTGATGCTTGATCGGCAACGAGCCCCGCGCGCACGAAGAGATCGTCGCGGATGGCGTCGGTCTTTTCTTTTTCGATGGTGCGCGTCAGAACGGCATCAGCCACTGCAAACGACAGCGCGACGATGCCGATCAGAACGAGAAATAATTTGAACCGGACGCCGAGCTTCACACTGTCTTCTCGTCCGGCGCCTCCGAAAAGCGATAGCCGACGCCGCGCACCGTTTCGATGTAGCGCGCTGCCGAGCCGAGCTTCTCGCGGAGTCGTTTCACGTGCGTGTCGACCGTGCGCGTCGTCACGTCGGCGTCGATTCCCCAAACATCAGAGAGAAGTCGCTCGCGCGTTTGCACGCGATTCCTGCGGCTTTCGAGCGTCGTGAGCAGTCTGAACTCGAGCGCGGTGAGCTCGACCTCATCGGCGCCGATCCACGCGCGATGCGCTTCGCGGTCGACTTTGAGCGGTCCGAATTTCACGATGCGCACCGGTGCGTCTTCCACGGGGCGACGTCGCAACACCGCTTGCACGCGCAAAATCAATTCGCGAACGCTGAAGGGTTTCACGATGTAGTCGTCGGCGCCGATTTCGAATCCGACGACGCGATCGATCTCTTCACCTTTCGCGGTGACGATGACCACGTGGATCGCAGCGGTCTTCGGATCCTTTTTCAGCTTCTTGCAAACCTCTGTTCCGGAAATGTCCGGCAACATCAGATCGAGAAGCACCACCTCGGGCATCTCTTCACGAGCCATCGTGAGCGCTTCGCCGCCATTGGAAGCAACGCTTACTGTGTGTCCGGCTTGGGTCAGGTTGTATTCGAGGATCTCTTGAAGATCGATTTCGTCTTCGACGACCAGGATACGTGCCATGCGCGTTTAACTATGTGACGGATGTGACAGTTGTGTGACAGCCGTTCAATGGTTTAGCGCGATTTGGCTTTTTTTCCAGTCGATCGTCAGAACGCGACGGCGACGCGAAACAAGATTTCGTGCAGCGTGTCGATCGCGCCGAACGCGTGCGACGCGGAGACGATGCGGTCGACATTCTCTACGATCATCTTCAGATCGCGCGGCTTGGTGCTCGGTGCTGGGCTCACGCGGAGCGCGCGAATTCCGTGTGACGTTTCTGTGACGAGTGCTTTACGTGGACGTAATCGCTTTGCAGAGCGCGTCCGTGAATTCCGTAGTCGTCGCGCTTCCGCCGAGGTCGCCGGTTTTGATCTGACCCGAAGAAAAAACGTTGAGTAGCGCTTTGTCGATTCGCTGTGCGGCTTCGCTCTCGCCCAAATGGTGAAGCATCATCACGCCGCTCTGAATGAGCGCAGTGGGATTCGCGATTCCTTTGCCTGCGATGTCCGGGGCGCTGCCGTGCACGGCTTCGAAGATCGCCGCTTCTTTTCCGATGTTTGCGCCAGGAACGATGCCCAGACCGCCGACCAATCCTGCGCCGAGATCGCTCAAAATATCGCCGTACAAATTTTCGGTGACGATGACGTCGAGCACGTTGGCGTTGCGAACCATCGTCATCGCGCATGCGTCGACGATCATTTCGGCGGGCTCGATGCGCGGATGCGAAAGCGCGACCTTCCGAAAGCAGTCGAGGAACATGCCGTCGGTGATCTTCATGATGTTGGCTTTGTGAACTGCGGTGACGCGTTTGCGATTGAGCCGCTCCGCGTAGTCGAACGCGTATTCACAGATTCGCCAGCACGCTTTCTCCGTGATGATCTTCAGCGATTGTGCGACGCCCGGCATGATCATGAGCTCGAGGCCCGCGTACAAATCCTCGGTATTTTCTCGGACGATCACGATATCGGTGCCTTCGAAGCGCGGCTCCAAACCCGGCAAGCTCTTGATCGGGCGCACGTTCGAATAAAGATCGAGCGCTTGACGAAGCGTGACGTTGACCGAACGAAATCCTTTTCCGATCGGCGTACCGATCGGTCCTTTGAGCGCGACCTTGTTGCGCTTCACGGCCTCGAGCACGCTCGGCGGCAACGTCGTGCCTTGTTGCTCGGCGACCGCCGCACCGGCGTTGTGAACTTCCCAATCGATCTTCACGCCCGCGGTTTCGAGGACGCGTTGCGTCGCTTCAGCGACCTCCGGGCCGATGCCGTCGCCAGGGATGAGCGTAATCGTGTGGGTCATGTGTCGCGAGGCCGTCCTTATGAGTACGGACGAGTTTATGGTCGCTATAGTCGCACCAATCATGGCCAACAATCCAATCACTCGGCGTGTTTCTGCCAACGGGCTGGAGCACCATGTTCTGGAGTGGCATGAGGGGACAAATGCGGACGCGCCGGTGGCGATGCTGCTGCACGGTTTCATGGACGCCGCGTCGACTTGGGATTTCGTAGCGCCGAAGCTGGTAGCCGCCGGTTTTCGCGTGATCGCCCCAGATTTACGGGGTTTCGGTGATGCGCCGCGTGCGCCCGGCGGGAGCTATTATCACTTTCCGGAATACATCGCGGACGTCGCCGACATCGCGGAAGAGCTCGCACCGCATGCGGCGTTGTTCGTTGTCGGGCATTCGATGGGAGGGACGGTTGCGTCGCTTTATGCGGGCACATTTCCGGAGCGAGTGAGCAAGCTCGCGTTGCTCGAAGGCATGGGCCCGCCCGACAATCCGCCGGAGGTCGCGCCCGATCGCATGCGGCGCTGGATCGAGGATCTGCGCAAATTCCGAAATGAGAATTCGCGATCGATGACGCGTGAAGAAGCGGAACGTCGACTCACCGAGCGTCATGGAAATGTGGCGCGTGAGATCGTTGCGTCGCGAGTTCCCCATTTGTCGACGCTGGTGCCCGCTTCGTTCGACGGCCTAGTGGCGGGCGATCGCGTGAAATGGAAATTCGACCCGCTGCATCGCTGCACGTCGCCGTTTCCGTTTTTCGTGTCGATGTACAAAGCGTTTGCCGCGCGCATCTCGTGTCCCGTGTTGATCATCGGCGGAGGCCCGGAAGGTTTTCACACGCCCGACGAGGACGACCGTACCAGTGCGTTCAAGAATGCGAAATCCGCGGAAATTACCGGGGCGGGACACATGATGCACTGGACGAAACCCAACGAGCTTTCATCCATGCTCGTGGATTTTTGGAAGAATTGAGGCCGAAGGATCGAAGGTCGAAGGTCGAAGGTCGAAGGTCGAAG
>JBDTFL010000395.1:0-11512 GCA_039937955.1 Polyangiaceae bacterium
GGTGACGCCCGAGACGATCGAAGATCCGGCGACGCTCTTCGAGGTCGCGGCCGCTGCACCGACGCCGAGCCCAAGTTGCGCGAACAGCGCGCGTTTGATGCGTGCTCGATCTTCGTTCGTCGGCTCGAGACCGAGTCGTGCGTCTCGCAGTAGCGCCTCGTCTTCCGGAAAGAGGTCGCTCATCGCGTTCTCCAATCATCTTGCGCGCGATAACGCGCGGCCGCTTTGGCGAATGCTTCACGCGCGAGCCGCAATCGCGAATAAATCGTGTTCAATTTTTCGTCCAAAATACCGGCAATTTCAGGCGCTGAGAGCTCCTCGAGCTCGGCGAGCACGAACACCTCGCGTTGGTCGTCATCCATGCCGTCGAGGATCGCATTCACTGCGCGCGCGGCTTCGGTCGTCTCAGCGCGGCGATCGGGATGCGCGGTAGTCGGCGCGTGCGCTGCTTCTTCGTCGAGCGCCTCGTGACGATCATTTTTGCGAGCGCGTGATCGATGCAGACGCGCGACATGAAGCGCAATTCCGTAGAGCCACGTCTTGATCGACGAGCGCCCCTCGAACGTCGCGAGCTTGCGATGCGCGATGATGAAGACCTCTTGAACGACGTCGTCGGTCTGCGAAGCAGAAACACCGAGTCGCTGAATGCTGCGCCAGATGTATGGGAAATGATCTTCATAAATCGATTCGAACGAAGGCGTAGTTGGGCGCACGTTCGAATGCGGCGCGTCCGATTCTTCGGAAGCGGGCTTTTCCGACGCCGCAGAAGAGGCCGCCATCGAGAGTGAGTGCAGGCGTGAGGGGGAATCCGTCACCGAAAATGCGCCTCCACGCCGATCGCGGCTTGCCCGGAAATCAAAGCGGGACGATGCAGCTCGACTCGGTCACCTTGTGAATCCTCGAAATCGACCGCGTCTCGTTGGAACGGAGCTACCGCGCCGACGAGCGCTCGAATCGCGATGGGATCCACGATGGTCCAGGTCGCGACGAGATCTACGCGCGCGGTGAGCCACCAATCATCGGTCTGCTCGGGAAACGTTTCACCGAAACCGGCGATCGAAAGATGCACGAGCCCGGCGCCCAAGCACGGCGCGATTTCGATCGATCGAAAAGGGATCCGGAAACATCCGCGCGCCGCGAGATCGAGAAGCTGAAGATGGCTCCCTTCGCTGTTCGAGAGAGGGCTGCGCGCATCTTGTGTGAACCACGTGTTGCCGGAAATCTCTGCGCGAAAAATTTCGAACATCATGCCGATCGTGATGCCTGGCGCCACACCGGCATGCGGCAGCGTTCCGAGGTCACCGAGCAACGTGACCGCAACCAGCCCGGTCAGTCGCGATTTCGGAGACGGTGCTGCTTCGCGATCTTCGGGCGTCTCGATCGGCTTTAATTTAGCGGGTTCGGGAGCCGTCGTTGGCGTCGGCGTAACATCGTCATGAGCTGGAGCGATCGTTAGCGCCACGATGAGCGCTGTCGCGTCCGCCAACGCCGCACACGTATTCGCTTCGAGCGATCGCTCTCCGTGAGCGCTATCGACATTCGTGACGAGATGCACCGACCACCGCCGTGGTCCAAGCGCGCTCACGTTCGCTTCCACGTCTGCGCGAGCAAACTTCGCGGCGCCGACATTGCGTTCGATTTGCGCGAGCACCGACGCCGAGGTCGGGCACTCCGCCGGCGCGTTCCACTTCAACGTCACCTCACCGGGCTCGGTCAGTGGCGGCGTGGGCTCGGCGAATGCGCGCGAAGCCGCGAGCCACACGACGAGAAATGCAGGCGCCCCACCACGATGCATCACCACAACGCTAGGCTCACAACGTCGCGATGCCAGCTCCATTTCGGCCGGGCGGCGCGCTCGCAACCGCCGCAAGTGGCTGGCGTTCTCGTCACGAAATCAGAAAGTGAAAAAATCGGAACGCTCGAGTGAAGCGTTGTCTCAGCGGAGAGAAGGGGATTCGAACCCCTGGAACCCTTGCAGGCTCACCTGATTTCGAATCAGGCACCTTCGGCCACTCGGTCATCTCTCCACCGCGCAATTCATATGGTTTTGTCGATCGTGTCAAGGCGCCCGAGATCCAAGCGGTCATCGGGTCGGGGCTACGTTTCGATACGCATCGGCGAATTGCGGAGTAGACAGTCGCACGCGTGAGATCGATTTCGCGAATCGACAGAAAGCGGGCGGCACGTGCCCTCGTGGTGCTCGCGGCCTTCGGCGTGTGCGGCACATGCGCGAATGCCCGCGCGCAGACAGCGGACATCCTGGTTCGCATCGAATATAGCGCTCCGCCCGATTGCCCGACGCAAGAGGCCTTCGCAGCCGAAGTGAGAACACGAACCCCGCGTGTTCACCGCGTTTCGGAAGATCCCGCGCTTCCCACGTTCATCATCACGATCGCGCCGGAAGGCGAAGAAATTCACGGACGCCTCGCGATTCGCGAGACGAACGGAACCCAAGCGGAGGTGATGTAGTTGGTGACACCTGCGCCGAGCCCCAAGGCGTTCCGCATTCGATCGCCATCGATCACAACGGCAATGCTTACGTGCTCTCCTACTCGGCCGGCAGCAACGGGTCGACCGACACGTATCTCGATCGGCTCGATTTGGCGACCGGCGCTTGTACGCCCGTGAGCTATGCGCCGAATCAACAAGGCTTCAGCGTGTTCGGAATGGCATTTTCGGCGAACGGCAGCGGGCCGAGTGAAACGCTCTATGTGCAAGGTGCCGGCGATTTCAGCAGCACGAGCGGACTGGCCACGCTCGACACGACGACGTTCAAGCTAACGGTGGTGCCCAACGCGGCGACGCCGATTTACGGCGGACAGCTCACCGGAACGCGTAATGGTCGCTTGTTCGGACTTTTCTATCCGTCGACCGATATGTCTCCGCCGAGCTTCGGTCAGATCGACAAGACGAATGGGAATCCGATTTCGCCAACTGTGCAGTCGGAGCTCGCGGACACGGAGTTTTCAGTAGCGTATTGGGGCGGGGATTTTTATTTCTTCTCCACGACTGGCTACACATCACCTCTTGTTTCCGGCGTTCCTAGGCCATCTCGTTGCACGAAGCCGAACGGCAAGCGCGTTCTGATTCTTCACCCGGTAATTCTCTGCGGAGAGCGAGGGATTCGAACCCTCGGAACCCTTGCGGGATCACATGATTTCCAATCATGCACCTTCGGCCACTCGGTCAGCTCTCCGTCGTTGTGCACGCGAACGTACGCAACGAGACGGCAATTACCACAAGCCGAGGTCGCGCGTCTGATTCAGCGCGGCGGGCCTTGAACTGCAGCGGCGGGAAGGCGGAAAATCAAGAACGACCGCGTGAAGTTCGTGCCATCCGCTTTGAATGGATCACCCGCAAAACCAGGGGGCGCGTACCACATCCACTTTGCCGTCGGATCGATGCCGCCATTGTTCGGATCCTTCATGAGCGGCTCGCCACACGTCGGCTGAAAATCACCGCCGTCGTTTCGTGCGTCGGTCGTCCAGCCATTGTCTTGTCCGAAAGCGACAGTGCCGACCGCATGCGGCGTCGATGAAATCGGACCCGTCGGACCAACCCAACCTGCGCTCGTCGTCGAAGGATCACCGCTGCCCGCATTGCACGCGGTGATTTGCGCGTTGACGATCGCTTGCGTCGGTCCGCCGGAAGTTGCTGCGTTCGACGTGTCGTACGCGAGACCCGTTGCGCACCCTTGCCAAGCGCCGGCGCCCGTTGCGACGACCGATCCGCCATCTTCGCGCGTGAAGGTCGCGATGACCCCTTGGGTCGTCGAGTAGTCCGCCCAAGCCACCAAATAGAGATACGCGCCGGGCGGAGCTTGGTCGGCCGGTACAGTGTAAGCCTCGGGCCCGATGATCGCGCCCGATGCGAGCGCCGGGCCTTTACGGGCGGGTCCACCAACCGGACAATTGAAAATCTCACCGGCGAGCGTTGCCGCGGGATTCGAAAAATACGTGTTCACGGTTTTGTCGTCGCCCCAACCGAATGCGTACGCGTTGTCGCCCGTCGCCATGACGTCGACCGGCGTGTGGGGGTCGACCGTGCTCAATCCGCCGTCTGCAGAACCATCGCTCAACAGGCCTGGACCCGAATCGTAATTCGTAGAACCGGCTTCGCTATTGCCCGATCCTGAGTCACCGAGGTCGTCGGTAAAGCCGTTGTTGCCATGCGAGGAACCGCAGGCGATCGCGGCGATGACAAGGCTCGGAACGAAGCAGATCAGCAGGGCGGGGGCTCGCATCAGGCGCCCACTTTAGCGGCGTTTTGAGGTCAAGCAAGGGCGTGCTGAAGTTTTTACTTACGACGTAAGTGCAGAAAATATCAAAAATAAGCTATAATTATAGGCATATTCTGGTCTATGCGAGTCAGTTGCTTATGATGTAAATTCATCACTCGTGACTCTACGCCTCTTCGTTTGAGGGGGTCGCATCGAGGGTCGCGCGCGGGCTACCATGCGGGCAATGACGAAGGAACCGGTGAAGAAACGGCGACGTGCCGCAGGGCCTGCGATGCCGCTGTCGCGCGATCGAATCGTCGACGCCGCGCTCACGTTGATCGATGCGCGTGGTCACGAAGAGTTCAGCATGCGCAAGCTCGGCGCCGAGCTCGACTGCGAAGCGATGGCTCTCTACAACCACTTTGCGAACAAGAATTTGCTGCTCGATGCAGTCGTCGATCGCATGCTGAAAAAGGTGGTCGTTCCGCCGCGTGATTTCGGAACGTGGATCGAACGCACGCGCGCTTACTCGCAATCCTTCCACGCGCTCGTCCGCATTCATCCCGGCGCTTTTCCCCTGTTTGCGATGCGTCGTTTCCACGAAGCGCATGGCCTCGCGCTGCTCAACGAAGCGTTCGCGACCATCTTGGACGAAGGCGTCGATCCGAAAACCGCAGTGAAGCTCTATCGCACGCTCGCGAATTTTTTGTCGGGCACCGGCCTCAGCGAATTGATGCTCTTGTCGGACGTCGCAAACGGCGGACCACAACGCGAAGCCGCAGAAGCCGACAAGCGCCCGTCGCTTGCCGCGGTCACGCCGTATCTGGGTCCGGCGAACTTCGACGAGGTGTTCGAGTTCGGGCTCGACGTGATTTTGTCGGGCTTCGAATCAGCGGCCGTGAACTCGAAACCGAAAAACGGAAAAGCCGTCGCGGGTCCGCGAAAGTAACGGCGGCGTCGAGTCGATTTACTGTGTCCGTCCCCAGCTACGCATCGCTGGCGACGCGAGCACGTCGGGCCGAACCGGCTCGCTGACGATCGCTGATCCATCGGACGTCGCAAGGATGCCGGCGACCATCGCGTCGAGCGCATGCGCGGCGATCGGATGCGTCGATCGCGTGTCGAGCGCGCACGCAGGATCGAGCGACGCCACGCAAACGAGCTCGTGTCGCGGGCTACCCGCGAGAATGAAGTCGCCCCACGCGATCGCGTAACGATCGCGAGCCGTCGCAAGCAGCGGCCGACCGTTAGCCGGCGTACCAAGCGTCGCGGTCGTGAGTAGATCGATACCCCGAAAATCGGGCGGCGGTGTGAGGCCGAGCGCATCGAGCACGGTCTTCGCTACGTCCAAATCCGCGGTTCGATGATGCACGCGAAGCTGCGCCGGATCGTGACCTGCCGGACGCACGATGAGCGGAACCAAGAGAGCGATCTCCTCGGGAGGGCCACCTTCACCGAAGGAAACGCGCGCGGATTCGTCGACGGGAACATCGCTCGTCACGATGATCATCGTGTCGTCGTCGCGGCCTGCACGCGTGAGTGACTCGAGCAATTTTCCGAGAGCCGCGTCGCTCGACGTGAGCGCGCTCGCGTAAAGCGCCCACATGCGTTCGCGATCCGCATCGGTCAAATGGAGCGCTGGCGGAATATGTCGTGCGCGCGCGAGCAGCTCACCTGCATGTCGCGGATCGAGTGCGCCCATGTAGCTCGCCGGCGGAAGATTTTTCAATTCCTCCGGCGAAACGTCCCAAGGCGGATGTCCTCCGCGAGCATGAATTACCGCTAAAAACCGCTCTGATTTGTGCGTGTCGATCCAATTCGCCGCGTCGTCGAACACGTTCGTCGCCGGTGTTTCGTCGGGACCGTGTGCGATCATCGTTTGCCACGATCGATCGAAACCGAACGGCTCCGCGGTCGTCGGGTTCGCCGTAAAAAATCCGGTGACCACTCCGGCTTGGCGCGCAGCATCGGCGATCGTCACTACGCTCTTCGGAAGTCGCGCGTCCGGCAAATCCATTTTGATCGCGTGCGCGGATTGACCGCTCAACATCGAGGCCAGCGCGCCCGATGGAAATGTCGTTCCCGAACGGTGCTGATCGAACACGATGCCGTGCGCGACGAGCTTGCCGAGTGAATCTAGATTGGTCTGACCTCCATAAATACTGAGCGCGCGAAGCGAGACATCGCCGAGCACGACGACAATCACACTGCGTGCGGGAGCAGGTGCCGGAGGTTGCGGTGGCGGCGCTTCTTGAACGACCTTGGGAGCGCCAAGCAAGAAGCGCGCGTCTTTGGAGGATCGCGTGACTGCAAATTCGATCGCGCCGAGCGTGCCGTCGGCCTCGGATGCGTCGTCGCCAATCGGCAGCGTGCTGTCTTGCCAGGGTTGGCCGCTCTTCAGCGTCAGCTTCTGCAAAACTTGCATCGGGCCGCGATCGCGAAGGATTCGCGCTTCGACGTCGACGTCGCCATCACCGCTCACGGCCCCGGAAAACGAGACCGATCCATTTTTGGGCAACCATCCGATACACCGTAAAAAACCGGGTGATCGTAATGCGATGGCTTCCTTGGAGACGCCGCCGACATTTGCGTGCGACGTGATGTCGCCCTTGGTCGGAGCGGCGTAGCTCGCGTCTACGTCACCTGCGCCGACGTGAATCCAATCGATCTCGGCGAGCGGTTCTCCGCCTGAAGTTTTGGGAGCTCCGGCGAAGCGAATCGCAATTTCGTTGTCACCACCGGCCAGCAATTTTTGACCCGCACGCGCGGTAACGATCGTCACGTCATCGCGCGTGAGCTGCCACACGCCTGCCGGTTTTCCGTTGACCGATACGCTCGCGGTTTTTGCGGAGCCGCCTCGAATGCGCGCGGTGACGTATGTGGCGCCGTCTTCGTCCGCTTCGCTGCCGCCGAAATACGAGAGCGTGACGCTCCGTGATCGAATGCGATCGAAGGTTGCGCCTTCGCGTTCGATCGATTCGATGTCGCCCGACTTTGCGTGGAGGTAGAGAGCGCGCGCGCTTTTTTCGCCGAGATCGAGCAACGCACCTTCATGGCCGACGATGCAGTTGTCGAGCGAAGCGATCGGATCGATCGAAGCGAGCGGCGCGATGGTTGCGGCAATACCGGCGGAGGACGAGGTCGTCGCAACGCCGGAAGCAGCGGGATTTACGCCTCCGTTCGACGAGCTGTGACACGCGGACATCGTCGCGCAGACGAGCGCGACGCGCGCAAATCGAAACCGAGCTACGCGGAGGCGTGCAGAAGCGGAACCGAACGACGTCACGGCTTCGGGCCGGCGTCCCCTTTTTCGACCGCGGTCGGGGCCGCTTGAACGGCGGCAGGTTGTGCAGCCGCTGCCACGTTTTCGTCTGCGCCACCGTTGCTCGCGTTGACCGACGAACCGGGCGATGATGATTCGTTGTTGTCGATTGTCCAACGCAGCACCGCCGCTGCCGAGAGCGACAGAAGGATCAGCCCCGCGAGCGGAAGCCATCCGCCTTTGTTTTTTGGAAGTGGCGGAATGGAATTCGCGGTGGGTGCGGGCGTGCGCGGCTCGCTCGCTTGAATCACCGGGATCTCGTCATCCTCGGCAAATTCCACGTCGAAATCGATCGGTTCGATTTCTTTCGCGGTGACGCGACCCGGTTTTGCAGTGACCTTCTCGTGAATTTTTTCGAGCTGCGGCGGAGGGGTCGCGGACGCGGCCGATTCGATTTCGTAGACGTCGTCGATGTCGGTGCGCGAGCGCGGGCTCTGCTCGATCGCGGTCGGTTGCGAAGGCGTGGGTGCACGAAGGCGAAGCGAGCTCGGCTCCACGATCGGCGGCGGGTTCGATGAACGCTCACGAAGCTCACGCATCACCGCATCTGCGAGTGAAGAAGGTGGCGATGACGGATACGCGGACGTCGTTCCGCTTGCGGGAGCCGGTCCTGACACGCTTGCCGAATGAACTGGTGGCGGCTCCGAAAAGCTCGTCTCGTGCCGCATGTCATGACTGGGCGGCGGAGAAACCGATGCGTCATTCCGCTCGGCGAAATCCGAGGTTTTCACGCGCTCTGGGATCGGCGGCGGCGCGCTGATTCCGACCGCTGCGCACATCGCGGCGATGGCGGGAGTAAGCAAATCCTCTCCCGAAATTCCGCGCACGCCGCGCACGACGCCGCGCGCTGCGAGCTGCACCAAAACCTCTTCGAGCTGAGAAGGCTCCGCTTCGCCACCGAGCAGCAGCTCACGCGGCGAGTCGCCGAGCGCGATGCGTTCGATGAGCTCACGTTCATTTTGCGGCGTGGCGAGCAAGTAACCCGCGAGCGCGCTGCCATCCAAGTCGACGCGATTGACGCCGATGGTGCGCGTGCCTCCGAGAACGGAGGCCGCGGCGCGTGCGATGGCGATCGGCTGCGCGAGTTGATCAGCCAACGTTCCGTGCAAATTCGCTTCGATGGTGCGCGTGGCGCCGGCGATCGAAAATCGTGCAGCAGTGACGCCGAGGAGTGCGGCGATGACGCGTTCGCCCCGCTCGAAGCGGCCGTCGACGGCGGTGCGCGATGCATGCTTGGGCGAGCCGCCGCGCACTTCGATTTCGTAATTGTGAGATGCGTCGCGGATCGAGATGATCGATTCCGGACGAAGCGCGCAGGCGATTTCGAGAAGCGTGCGAACGGTGATGCCGTCGAGTCGACCACGAACGTCACCGCCACTTCGCAAACGCGCTTCGATGCGAGCGCGCGGCCAAAGTGCTTCGCGAACGCGCGCAACGATGGCGCGTGCGTCGCTTTCTTTTCGCAAATACGCTGCGGCGCTGGCGCCGAGCTCACGTACGCGCTGAAGAAGATCTTCCTTCCAAGACAGCAAAATTACCGGGGTATCGCGAAGCGCGACGTCGCGACGCAAGGTGCGTGAAAGCGCAAAACCGTCCATGCCCGGCATCAAAATGTCGCTCACGATCAAATCGGGCGATCGCTTGTACGCGAGATCGAGCGCCGTCGTTCCGTCGAGCGCTTCGTACACGGTGCAGCCGCTCGTGCGGAGTAAGTCGGCGATGAACCACGTGACCCCTGGATCGTCGTCGGCGACGATCACGCGTCGACCGTCGAGGCGAACGTCGGCGGCAGCTCCCCGACCACGAACGATCGCGCGCTCGGCTCCGGCGTTGTCGCCGTGAAGCCATGGCGCAAATGCGATCGCGTTCTCGGGTCCCCGGCCGGCGAATTTCACGGCGCCGTCGGTGCGCGTTTGCACGACCTCACGAATGCGCGCGATGGCTCCCCAGAGTGCACCGTAAACTTCGGCGCCTTCACCGAGCTGCACGCGAACATTTCGTCCGGTGGCGTCGACGGCGTCGACCAGTGCGTGGCGAACTTCTTCCGCGAGCCGGTCGCCGAGCTGCTCGACGGTGGGCTCGCCGAGCGAAACTTGAATCGTGTTTCCTGCGACTTGATCGGCAACGTCGCGACACGTCTTGCGGAGAAGGTCTGGATCGATCGGCTTTGTCAGCGTCTTTTGTACGCCGAGAGCGATGAACCGCGAACCGTGATCCGCTGCGGAAAAATGGCCCAAAACGACGATCGGGATCGACTCGGTGATCGGGTCGTCGAGCAGCGCTTCCACGACATTCGCGGCGCCTTCGAGATCGCCGTCGAGCACGATGACGTCCGGCCCGAGCGAGCGCGCGCGGTCGGTCGCGTCCTCGAGCAAGTCGAGTCTTTCACAATCGAAGTCGAGATTTGCGCTGAGCACTGCGGCGACGTCCTCGCTCGCAACAACGAGCGCAGTCATCGGAATCGCAGTGCGAAGAAGCGGAGCTTGCACGCCGAGCTTGTGAACGCCGCGTTTTGGATCGCTCCAAGCGAGCGCCGGCAAATCGTCGATCAGCTGCGCGAGCGAGGCGAGATGCGCAGGCGCTGCGCGGCCCGCGGCGACCACAGCCTCGAGTGTCGTTTCTGCAGTGGCGAGCTCTCCGGCCATCGCTTCGAATTTGAGCAGCTTCGCGCCGGCGCCGAGCGCATGCAGCTTGCGCCGCAAATCGTCTCGAGCGCCTTTCGCGTTCGGATCGCCTTCCAGCGAAACGAGAGCCGTGCGTGCGTCTGCCACCCGGCGACCGAGCGACGCGACGAAATCAGCGCGCGCTCCACTGAGCCCGCCCCCTTCAGAGATGATTTTTTTCGCGGTTTCCATGCGATATGCTGGGCCTACCAGAGCTGACGGCGGAGGGCCAGTTTCGGGCATGTACAATAAGTCGCTTGCCGACCCGCCGCTCCTCCTCGCTTTCGTTTCGTGCCGCGCGTCTCTCCGATTTGGAGCGCCTCGTGACCATCCACGCGAGCGCATTTCCGGACCCACGCGGCTCGTCCGAGCGCCGCACCAATTTTACGCACAACGTCCGCGGGAAGCTGTCCGATCTGATCGTCGCGCAGGCCGATGATGAAATCGTCGCCCATGCTTTTTTATTCCGATCCGCCGGTTTTTTCGGGGGTTTGGAGGCTCGCGTCGGATCCATCGCGAGCCTCGGCGTAGCCCCCGAGGTCCGCGGTCGTGGCATCGGAAACGCTCTCATGAGCGAGCTTCATCGCCTGTCGGCGGCGCGCACCGATGCCCTCACGCTCCTCTATCCGTTCCGCGCCGCGTTCTATGCGCCGCTCGGTTATGGCCCCGTGACGTCATTTCGAAGGCTGGCCATCTCGCCGGGATCGATTCCGCGAGAATGGAGCAAAGCCGACAAAAAAACGGTGATCCGCGCGATGGACGCGAAAGATCGCGCCGGCATCGAAGCGCTCTACGAGGCCGTCGGGCGCACCAAAACCGGACGGATGCAACGCACGAGCGCGCTTTGGGATCGCATGTTTTTGGACGAACGGCGCGCGTGGTTCGTGGCCGTTCGCGATCAAAAAATCGTCGGATACACGGTTTGGAGCACCAGCCAGATCGAAGAGCACGCGCGCACTTCTCTTGTCGTCCACGAAATCACCGCAAACGACGATCTCTCCAAACGCCTTCTTTTCGGCTTGATCGGCGCGCAACGTGATCAGGCGAGCTCGGTTTTTTTGGAGGTCGACGCAAGAGATCCGATCGACTTCGCGCTCCTCGATCCCGACGCGCACGTATTCGGAACACTCGCGCTCGAGCATCCGTTCGGCGAGGTCGCAACGGGTCCGGTGGTGCGCATTCACGATCCGAAAACGGCGATCGAGGCACGCGGCTTCACACAAGACGGCGTCGCAATCTTGAAAATCGAAAGAAGCGCGCCCATCGAAATTCGAGTGGAGGCCGGACGCGCGCACGTGCGACCAACCC
>JBDTFL010000396.1:0-3015 GCA_039937955.1 Polyangiaceae bacterium
ACGAGCGTCTCGCCCATCACATTCTCTTTCTCTTTCGCGAGCGACACGATCGGCAAATCGTGGAGCCCGAGATCGTGCGCGGCCGCCAGCGCGACGCCGAGCTGACCTCGACCGCCGTCCACGACGAACAAGTCCGGAAGATCCCAGTACGCATTTTCCCTGTCGGATTTTTCGTCGACGTCGGTCGGCTCACGATCTGCGGCTTCGTCAGCGACTTGATCGTTGATTGTTTTTTCCGCGAGCGCTTCGCGGGCGTCGCGGCCTCGACGAAAGCGGCGCGCGAGGACTTCGTACATCGCGTTGTAGTCGTCGCCGCCGGTGTGGTTCTCGTTTTTGACGTGGAAGGTTCGGTAATGTTTTTTGTCGGGCACGCCGTCGAGCAGCGCGACGACCGCACCGACCGTGTCACTACCGCCGAGATGCGAGATGTCACAACACTCGATGCGATGCGGAACAGTGGGCAGACGCAGACGCTCTTGCAGCTCTTTCAAGCGCGCTTCGACGTCGTCGCTCGTGCGCCGCTTTTCTTGGAACGAATGCTTCGCGTTCTCGGCTGCCATCTCGAGCAGCTGCACGCGCGCGCCGCGCTTCGGATGAAGGATCTCGATCTTCGAGCCTTCGCGATCGGACAGCCACTCGGAGATGCCGACGTGACCCTCCGGCAAGATCGGAACGAGGATCTCGCTTGCCGCGCGCGCGCTGACGTCGGCTTCGCTTGCGTCTCCATAATGTTGAGCGAGGAACGCGGAGATCAATTCTTCGTCGGGCACCTCCGCGCCTTTCACCGAGTACGTGGCAACGTCTTGCAGCTTTCCGCCACGCACACGAAGTAGCGCAATTTCAGCCAGATCCCCTTCTCTGAACAAACCGAGCACGTCGCGGTCGTGGGCGTCGGTCGACACCACGCGCTGCGATTCACGCACGCTCTCGATCGCGCGAAGCTGATCGCGATACACCGCCGCGAGCTCGAAACGCATTTTGCGCGCGGACTCTTCCATGCGCTTGCCGAGCTCACGCGAAAGCTCGTCGTGCCGCCCTTCGACGAAGAGCTCCACCGCGTGCACTTGGTCGGCGTACCACTTGGGCTCCACCTCATAGACGCACGGCGCCGGGCAACGCTTGATTTGATATTGCAGACACGGACGCCGGCGACTCTCGAGCTCGGTGTCGTTGCACGTTCGCAGTTGGAAATGTTTGTTGATCAAATGCAGTGTGCGACGCGCCGCAGTGGCCGAGTGATACGGCCCGAAATATTTCGCGCCGTCCTTTTTCATCGTGCGACCACGCACCGGCGTGAGGCGCGGCCACGCGTGATCGGTTCCGATGCGCAGACACAAATAATCTTTGTCGTCGCGCAGCTTCACGTTGAAGCGCGGGTGATGCTCTTTGATTAAATTGTTCTCTAAGATCGCCGCTTCTTTTTCGGTGGCGGTAACGATGGTGTCGAGATCGCCGATGACCTTTTGCAGAACCGGAATGAAGTAGCGATTGTCGCTCGAGCCATCTTGAAAGTAGCTGCGCACACGCGAGCGCAAGCTCTTCGCCTTGCCGACGTAGACGACCTCGCCCTTCTTGTCTTTGAAGAGGTAGCAACCCGATTGCGCGGGCAGCGATTTCAGTTTTTCGGTGACGATATCGGGAAGCATGCTCGCGTCAGACGGCTAGAAAATAAGCCTATTTCCGCGTCATGCAATCAATCTTGAACGAAAAGCGCGTAGCCGTTGGCGGTGTTCGTGCCCGACATCTTTTGCACTTGCACGTAGTAGGTTCCGTTTTTCGTCACCGTCTGCGACGGGCTCACGCACGCAGCGGCACCGCTGGTGCTCGACGTGATGGTCTTGCATGCGGTCGGATCGATATTTTTGAGCCCGTTGTTCGTGATGCAAACTTGAAACACGTCGTCGGTCGGAAAGTCCGTGATGGTCAGACACGCCTTGATGCTCGCGGCATCCGGGTTCGTGACCGCATACCAATCCACGCGACCATTCGGACGTGAGGTCGGCGCGACGTCGTGTTGGCGTGCGTCTCCATACGCGTACCAATACGGCGCGCCGATGGTGATGCCGGGGGTCGTCGCGGATTCGGGAACGGCGGCGTCCGGTGAGTCGTGCACGATCGGATCTTCGGCTTCGCAACCGTCGCCGATGCTTCCGTTCAAATCGTAGAACTCACCAGTGCAAACGATGTCGCACGTCGCGGCCGTCGACGTGTCCGAGCACACGCGCGTGGTGCCGGCGTCGACCGCGCCCGGACAAATGGTGTCGCAGCCGCCGCAATGATCGGCGGTGCCGAGTGTGCAGGGCGTGCCGCCGTCGGGTTTGTTTCCGCCACCGGCGTCGTAAACCGGAATGCCTCCGGAGTCGTCGTCGCCACCGCTCGGCGCCGAGGTGGATGTTGCACACGCGACGAAGATCAGCGACGCGCCGCCGCCCCAATAAAAAAGCGCCCTCTGCATTCGATCAAGATACGCGCGATTTGATCCAAGCTCACCACGCGAAGGTTGTCCAACCTCAGAATATGGGGAAATTCAGCCCAATTTCTCGTCGGTTTTGGGGCTTCTTTTTATTTGCGTTCGCTGTGCAGAATCAAGCAGGTGCGGCGCAAAACGAGCACACGGTCAAGGGCGTAGCGCGGGCCGATCACATCGCGATTCACAAGAACGCGCACACGATGGAGCTCTCGAGCGGCGGATCGATCGTAGCGACGTACAGCGTCGCGATCGGACCCGGCGGCGTTGGACCGAAGCTTCAAGAAGGTGACAAGGTCACACCGGTCGGCCGCTATCACATCGTGAGCCGTTCACCGTCCGTGTTTCATATTTTCATGCGGCTCGACTATCCGAATGCCGACGACCGCGCGCGGTTCGCCGAGCTGAAGAAAAACGGAACGCTGCCGAAGAGCGCGACCATCGGTGGTGACGTTGGAATTCACGGCGCACCGGCGCAAGCGGAGTGGAAAAAAATCCACAAGACGGTGGACTGGACCTTCGGATGCATCGCAGTCGACGACGACGAG
>JBDTFL010000397.1:0-10005 GCA_039937955.1 Polyangiaceae bacterium
CTGTCCGCCTCTTGATCGGTGTTGGGCTCTCGCGTGTGTATCTCGGAGCGCATTACCCCTCCGATGTCTTAGCCGCGGCCATCATCGGAGTCTCCGCGGGTATCTCTGTCGGCGTGCTCGAAAAGAAGCGCTTCTGGGGCGTGTCGTGAAGCGATTGCTCGGGCGTGCGGAGGTTCTCGACACTCTCACATCGTTTCTGGACGGCGGTCATACCGTCCTCGTCTACGGTCCCGTCGGAATCGGCAAGAGCTCGCTCATTCGCGCGCTCCAGCAAGATGCGGAGTCGCGCGGCATTCCGTGCGGCGTCTCGCCGAAGACCGAAGCGCTCACGGATCTCACGATGGCCCTCGCCAGGGCCTATCCCCGGGTCGACGCCACATCGGGGCCGATGCGGCACATTCGTGCCCGACTGAGAAACGCCGTCGAACACGAGCCATGCATGCTTTTTCTCGACGACCTGCGCGAGACTGGCACCGCGTTCAAGGGCGCGCTCAAATCGCTTCGCGGAACCGGCGCTGGTGTGTTGCTCGCCGCTGACGTCGAGAAGGCGCGCGACCACGCAAGCGTGCGAGGACTTCATCTGGCGTACCGCGAGATGGAGCTCGCGCCCCTTCACGGCACGACGATGCGAACGTTGTTGAAGTCGGCATGCGCGGCGGCAGATCTTCCATTTCCGCTCCTCGACGAAGATCTGCGCTCACTCGTGGTGGCGAGTGACGGCCTACCGGGGCGCGCAATTTGGTTCGTCGAAGCGCTGAAGAATTCAGCGGCTTGGAGAAACGGACGTCCGCGATGCGTGTGGCTGCGCACCGAGGCGATCATCGCAGCGGCGGAAAAGTACCGACGCGCGATCCCTTCGGTGGCGCCTTGAACGCGAACCATGCGCGCAGCCTGGTCGCCGGCTTCCGCGCCTTCGACAGCCTGTTGCGCGAAATCGAAGTGGCGCTGGTGCCGTCACCCGGCTCGCCCTTTTTCGGACCTCCGAACGACATCACGCCGGCGCAACAAACGCTCTTGCTCGCGCAAATCCAAGAGCTGCGTGCGGCGATCATTGACGCGCTGACGACGCTTGGCATCGGAGTTGGGCCGGCATCGGGTCACGTGCGCAGCTCGATCACGACGCGCCTCACGTTCGCCGACATCGCGTTGCAAGAGATCGCACCCAAGCAACTTCGCGGTTACGGGGATCTCCAGGCCGGCGACACTGCAACGCTGCAGCGCGTGCTCGGCGATATGGCGCGACGCATTCGTGCAACTCGCGCGTCGCTCGAGAAATCAGCTGATTTTCACGCGCGAATCGAGATGCTCGAAAATGCGCCGATCGATCGCGATGCGCTCAGCACGCTCGACGCCATCGTGTCGCGCCGCGGTCTCGTCGAGCTTCGCGGGTTGTTCGATGCGGTCCTCGCGCAGCTCGAGCAACGCGTCTTCGAGATCGCCGTGTTCGGTCGCGTGAGCTGCGGAAAGTCATCGCTCCTCAATGCGGCGCTCGGCATCGACGTGCTGCCGGTCGGCGTCACTCCGGTTACCGCGGTACCAACGCGCATCGAGCGCGCGGAGCACGAGGGCGTGCTCGCATTGCGCTTCGCCGACGGCACCGAAAAACGTGCCGCGCTCGGCGCCATCGCAGACTTCGTCGCCGAGGAGCAAAATCCAGGCAACGAAAAACACGTCACACGTGTCACCGCCTACGTCGCGAGCGAGCGCATCCCCGAAGGCGTTGCGCTCGTCGACACACCCGGAGTTGCTGCGTTGGGAAAAGCCGGCTCGCGCGAAACGTACGCGTATCTTCCGCGGTGCGATCTCGGCATCGTCGCGATCGACGCCGGCGCATCTCCGAGCCACGAAGATGTTCAGCTTCTTCGAATGCTACGCGACTCGTCCATCGAGGCGCGCGTCGTCGTGACGAAGATCGATCGCCTTTCGGCGAGCGACCGCGAAGCACAGATTAATTTCATTCGACGCGAGCTGACCGCCGCGCTCGACACGGATGTTTCGGTTCACGGCGTGAGCAGCGTGGGTGCGGAGGCGTCCCTCGCGCGCGCGTGGTTCGACGACGAAATCGCGCCGCTCGCACCGCGTGCGCGTTCACTCGCCGAAGCGTCGATTCACCGCAAAATGAAGCGTATTCGCGACGCGACGGTTTCAAGCCTTCGTGCGGCGGTGGGCACCACGGCGATCGATGATCCGAAACGAAAGGCGATCGACACCATCGCCGGCGAAGCGGAGCGCACGCTCGAGAAGCATCTTTCGAAGTGCGAGCAGCTTGCGTCGGCAGCGCGCGACGTTGCACCCGTCGCCATTCAGCGCGTTGCGCGAATTCTGGGTAAGCGCGCCGACGCAGACGATGCCACGCTCGATGACGCCGCAGCATCGGCGAGCAATGACGCCACGTCTGCCATTTCCGCAGAGTTGATCGCGGCACGCGATCGCTTGCGTGAGCTCCTCGTCGAAGCGGGAGTGACGGGTGCCAAGGACGATCTGCAGGTCGATGTGATCGGAGCGCCAGTAGTGAAAATGGATATTGCTCGCTCGGCGCGTGTGCACGCTGCCCGATGGTTGCCGAAGCCGATGCGAGCGCATCGCCTGTTGGTCTTGCTCTCCGGCGCGATCGGCACGCCGCTCGAACGAAACTTTTCGCGCTTCGGCGCCGAGCTTCGCACGTGGGCGCGCCGCGAGCTCGATCGATTGAGCCAACAATTCGCCGCCGCAATTGGACCGCTGCGCGCGCGTCACGTTTCGGCCGAGGATCGCGCATCAGTCCTCGAGGATTTGCGGGCTCTCGGCGATGAATCGAATGGCGAGGTCGCTCCCGTGGGCAATAGTGCCGCCACGATTACCACTTGATCTTGCTGTCACCTCGCGGTTGCGGTACTCGAAATCGAACGGTGGTGGAGTTCACCGAAATCGTCGTGCCGTGATCGTGAACGCGGCCGACCAATGACTCCTGCGGACACGAACCAGTTAATGGGCGCCGCGGGAGCCAACAGCCCGCGCCCCCTTCGATCAAGAAAGGCAGCGGATGACACGGATATTTTTCATCGGACTCGCCGGCGCGCTCGGGACGTTGAGCCGATACGGCATCGGCGTTTGGGCGGGAAAAACCCTTGGAACGACCCTTCCCTACGGCACGCTCATCGTGAACGTGATCGGTTGTTTTCTGATCGCGTTGATTGCTCAGCTCGCGCTTTCGACGACGCTGATCCCGCCGACCGCACGACTCGCGCTCACGACCGGTTTCATGGGCGGCCTCACAACCTATTCGAGCTTCAACCTCGAGACGACGACCCTCTTGCGCGAACGGGGCCTCGCCGAAGGGCTCGGGAATGTCGGCGTCACGTTGGCGACCTGCTTCATCGCAGGACTACTCGGTTTGGCGCTCGCGCGAAAAATTGCGAGCGCGTAACGAAAAGGAGAATGCGATGCGCGTGCTTACCGGCGAACAGTTTCTAGTTCGGATTTTTTTTGGCGAGAGCGAGAAGTGGCACCATCGCCTTCTTTCGGATGCGCTGCTCGAGCGTTTGCGCAAAGAAGGATTCGCGGGGGCCACGGTATTTCGGGGTGTTTCCGGATTCGGCGCGTCGAGCATCATCCACACGACGCACATCGTCGATCTATCGGCAGACTTGCCGATCGTCATTGAAGTCGTCGACGACGAGGAGCACGTGCAAAAGCTTCAGCCCATTCTCGACGAGATGGTCACCGGCGGCGCGCTCGTCACGGTGCAACGAGTCAGCGTGCTGAAATATGTGTCGGGCAAACGCGCGTCCAACCTTCCGCCGCCGCCATCCTCGACGCCCAACGCCACATGAGTGTGATGCATGCCTGCGCGCCCTGATCGACTGACCGTTGTTCTCGACATCGCTAGACAGTCGGAAGCGGAACAAATCGCGCGCGCTGTGGAAGCTCTCCGCGCGCGCCTTTCGGAAGGACGGTTTTTCGTCGCATGCGTCGGGCAGTTCAAACGCGGGAAATCGAGCCTTCTCAACGCGCTGGTGGGAAAAGCCGTTTTGCCAGTCGGTGTGATTCCGGTGACGGCGATCGTCACGGTGTTGCGGTACGGCGACGATGTTCGCGCGTGCGTCCATTTCGCATCGGGCGAGCCCAAAGAAATCTCGCTCCCATCGGTGAGCGAGTACGTCTCGGAAAAAGAAAATCCCGAGAACATTAAAGGCGTCAGCGCAGTCGAGGTCTTCGTTCCGAGCGACTTGCTGCGAGACGGAATGTGTCTCGTCGACACGCCGGGCTTAGGCTCCGTGTTCAGCGGCAATACCGATGTCACGCGCGAATTCATCCCGCAAATCGATGCTGCGTTGGTCGTGATCGGCGCGGACCCTCCGCTGTCGGGTGCCGAGCTCGAGCTCGTCGAGCAGACCTCGAAACAAATCGATCGGCTCGTGTTCGTGATGAACAAAGCCGACCGACTCACTGACGAAGAGCGCGAGCAAGGGCGCGCGTTTGCCGAGGAGATGCTCCGACGTCGACTCGCTCGGACGGTCGGACCTATCTTCGAGGTGAGCACCCGCGAACGCGTGACCCAAGGTCCGACACGTGATTGGACCAAGCTCGAAACAGCGTTGCGGGAGCTGGCGCGAGCTGGCGTCGAGGTGATCGAGCAGGCGGAAGATCGCGGCGTAGTTCGGTTTGCGAGCGCGCTTCAGCGACATCTCGACGAGCAACGCGATGCGCTCGTTCGCCCACAGGAAGAGTCCGCGCAACGAATCGAGCGTCTACGACGAAGCGTCGCCGATGCCGAGCGAACGTTGAGCGAGCTCACTTATCTGTTCACGTCGGTGCAGGACAACCTCGCGCGCTCGTTCGAGAGCGAGCGCGAACGCTTTATCGAACACGCGCTTCCGGAGGTCACCGCGCAGTTGCGTCAGCGCATCGCGACGGAGCCCGACACGAAAGACCTTGGGCATCGCGCGATGGAGACGGCGCAGGTGCTCGCGAAAGACGCGGTCGAGACTTGGAGAGCGAGCATGATTCCGGTCGCCGAGAAACTGTATGCGCAGGCGGTCAGGCGCTTCGTCGACATTGCGAACGATTTTTTGCGTCGTGTTGCCGACCCAAATGATGCCGCGCTCGCCGCGCTGCCCGAATCGTTCGAACCGAACCTAGGCTTTCGAACGAAGGCGCACTTTTTCTTCACCGATCTTCTGACGATCGCTAGCCCGAATCTCGCGACCCTGTTGGGCTTCACGCGAGATCGCCGAATCGCCGCGATTACGAAACAGGCAACAAAATACCTCGATCGCCTGATGACGACCAACAGCTCGCGCGCGGCGAACGATTTTTCGGAGCAGGTCCTCGAGAGCCGACGACGCGTTCAAGCGGAGCTGCGCGATCATCTCCGCGCTGTCGTGTCGTCCGCAGAAAAGGCGGTAAGCCGAGCGCGTGAACATCGCGCGCTAGGTGAAGACGTCGTTCGTTCCGAGCTCGTGAAGCTGGATCGCCTCTCGGCCTTGATGGCGTCCGTTGGCTCGCCGACATCGCCGGTTTCGGAGCTCCTTCGCTGACCTATGCCACTGCAGCGCAAACGACTATCGTTGCAGTGTGCAAGCTTCATCGACCGCGCTGCAACCCGCCGCGTACGAAGCGGTCTTTTCCGCGCTCTCCATCTTCGAGGATCTGCGTCGCGACGAAGTTGGTCGCGTCGCGCGGCGCTTCGAGCTTCGTGAAATTCCGGCTGGCGAGTCTTTCACAATCGACGAATCACCCGACAATTCTCGGCTGATCGTGGTTCTCCGCGGTCGCGTCGAATTGTTCGTCACGACCTCGGCAGGCACTCTGGAGTCGACGCTCGAGCCGGGTGATCGTTACGGTGAGCTCACGATTTTGGCGGGGCTCTCCCAAAAAATTCGCGTGACTGCTCCAGAGGGCGCGACAGTAGCGCTCCTCGGCCGAGCCGAGCTCAACGAGCTGCTCTCGGAATTTCCGGTGATCGCTTTGTCACTCGCGACCGAGATCGCATCCGAATGCAGCGCGAAAAATGATCTCGCGCGTCAGCTTCTCGAGCTTCATGCGGAGGGTCTCGCCGAGGACGAGCTGGCGGCAGCAATCGGTGAAAGGCGTCATGCGCTGGCGCGGCGTGGTGCTCGCGTGCGCCGACAAACCACGCGCGCGCTTTTTCGTCGTCTCGTCGTTCAAGAAGGTGCCGAGCCGCCGTTCTGGATGCTCACGGGTTTTCTCGTGGCGCTCGCGGGCGCGCGGCTGGTCGTCGCCGCGATCTTCAAATACGGCCTACAAAAGCAGCTTTTTGCGTTGGTGCAGGGTGGCAACGACCCGAATCCGATGCACGTGCATCACTTCAATTACGGAATGATCTTGGTCGGGCTGTCTGGGCTCGCGGCTCTCTTTCCGTTCGGTCGTCGTGCGCTGCGTTTGCTGGCGTTTGCATTTGGTTGTGGGCTCGGTTTGATCTTCGACGAGTTCGCGTTGATCTGGAATTTGAATCCGGAGTACGCACAGAGTCTCAGCTTGATCGCCGCCGCAATCGCCGCCGCGATTCTCATCCAAGTCACCTATTTCCGATCGTTTTGGATGGCGATGGTACGACGCAGCTGGTTCGCGCTTCGAGGTGGTCGATGACGAATCCAGCTGAAATCGAGGTGCTTCGTAAGGTCGCGTTCCTCGCACCGCTCGACGACGCTACGCTCGCGGAGCTCATGGCCGGCGCGCGTCGTCAGCGATACGTGCGTGGTGCAACCATCGTCAGCGAGCTCGAGCCCGGCGCCGACGTCTTCGTCATCATGCGTGGCGAGGCCACAGTCAGCGTCGACACGCGAGGTGGCGAGAGAAAAATATTGGGCGCGCTTTCGAGCGGCGGCGCTTTCGGAGAGATGTCGTCGCTGACCGGCGAGCTTCGTTCGGCAACCGTCACCGCCAACGAGGACGTCGACGTCATGATCATCGCCGACCGCGATTTCGACGCGCTTCGTGAGCGCCGGCCCGAGGTCGCCGTCGCGCTGCTCCGTATGCTTTCGCGTCGCTTGGCGGAAGCCGAAACCTCCATCGATGCGCTCTTCGCGAACGTCAGCGCGAACGAAGCGGCCGCCAACACGCACGCGGAGGTCAGCGGCGCGAAAGCGAAGCGTGGCTCAATTTCCCGGGTTTGGCGCGAGCTCGTGGTCGGGAAAAAACGCGACTGCGCATTTCTAACCCTCGCCGCGTTCGTCCTCACGCTGCTTCTCGTTCGCGCGGTGGTCTACGTTTCGTTCCGCTTCGACTTCGCTCCGAAAGACGTTTTGCGTGCAGCATACATGGGCGGATTCTCACTGCTCATCGTCTCGGCATGTGCGTCGCTCCTCACATTTCGCCCCGCGTATCGGCGCGCCATCGCGTTCGCCTACGGCGTCGCGCTCGCGTTGATCGTGAACGAGCTCGGCGTCACTCTCGCCTTCGACATTTTTTACAAAGACATCCACACCGCCGATCCGGATGTCGCCTTCGACGTCGAACGCCTCTATCGCCGGACCGAGTCGATGCGCGCGATCGTCGTCGGATTCGCGCTGCTCGTGCAAGCCGCGTACTTGCGGCGCTTCTATGCGCGAGCCGCGTTCATCGCACGAACGCGAATTCGAGCCATTTTTTCGAAGCGCGCACCATCTCGGTGAGTCGATAGGTGTGGTGAGTTTCGGACGGGCGTGCGAAAATTCCACGCTGAAGATGGAAGCCGACCCGAGCCTCGCGCTTTCACCCGTGAACGTCGGCGACATCCTCGCCAAAAAGTATCGGGTAGAGCGTCTACTCGGCGCTGGTGGAATGGGCGTCGTTGTTCTTGCGCGTCACATCCAGCTCGACCAGCTCGTCGCGCTGAAATTTTTGCTTACGCACTCGCTCGACAAACCGAAGATCGTCGCGCGCTTCGAGCAAGAGGCTCGCGCGGTCGTGAAGCTCCGCGGCGAGCACGTCGCGCGTGTGCTCGACGTCGGCACGATGGAAACGGGAGCTCCGTACATCGTGATGGAATATTTGGAAGGCGAAGATCTCGCGAACACGCTCGAGCGCCGAGGCGCATTGCCGGTCGCCGAAGCCGTCGACTACCTCTTGCAGACCTGTGAAGCGCTCGCCGAAGCGCATGGCGTAGGCATCGTTCATCGTGATCTCAAACCAGGAAATTTATTTCTCACGAGACGAGTGGACGGCAAACAGTGGGTAAAAGTGCTGGATTTCGGGATCTCCAAGCTCACTGGCGGTCGAGAGGATCTCGCTCTCACGGCGACCACGGAGGTCGTGGGCTCTCCAAAATACATGTCGCCGGAGCAGCTGCGCGCGTCACGACTCGCCGACGCCCGCAGCGATATTTGGTCGCTCGGCGTCATCTTGTACGAGCTGCTCACCGCCGACATGCCGTTCATGGCCGAGACGCTCGCGCATCTCTGTGCGCTCGTGATCTCGGAGCCGCCGCGACCGATTCGTTCGCTCAGGCCGGAGGTCCCAACCGGCATCGAGCAGATCATTTTGCGCTGCCTCCAAAAAGATCCGAACGCCCGATTTCAAACAGTCTCCGATTTGGCCTTGGCGCTCGATCCTTTCGTTTCGAATTTGCAAACGAGCGCCGCGCAACGCGTGCAAGCGGTGGCTGCCGAAAGCTCCGGTGGCTTTTCGAAAGCGCCGTCGACGGGAAACATCGTCGTCGGCAACAGCTCGCACAGCGCTTCGATCGGATGGGGCCAAACCGAGGCGAAGCCGCTCGGTAGATCGCGGTCGAAAATCTTCGCGTTCGTTGGCGTCTTCGTTTTGCTACTCGTCGCGGTCGGCACCTTCCTCGGTATTCATTCGCACGCAGCGGCAGTAGGCGACACGAATTCGATCCCGAGCGCATCATCTCCGATTGCAATGACTTCGTCGCCGGCTGCATCCAATTCCACCGCAGCAACGGATCCCTCAGCAAACGTTGGCGCACCGATAGCATCAGCATCTGCGAGCGCTTCCGCATCGGCGGTCGCATCGTCGGCCTCTTCGAAACCGCCGGCATCTCACACGCACAAAACCGGAAAGAAGCCGCCGCCGACGACCCAAAACGCCGACGACATGCCGAACGAGAGGAACTAGCTTTGATCCGAAATCGTCGACAAAATAAGCCTATCGCAGCGATCTTGTTTCTCGCCGCGACGATCGTTTCAGCGCCGCAATTTGCATTCGCGCAAACGGGCGCGTCGAACGAGGCCGCTGCGCAAGCGCTGTTCGACCAAGCGCGCGGGCTCATGCAAGCGGGCAAGTTCGCCGAAGCGTGCGCGAAGTTCGCGGAGAGCGACAAGCTTTCGCCGGGCCCCGGCACGCTTCTCAATCTCGGCGGGTGTTACGAAAAAAATGGTCAGACCGCGAGCGCGTGGGCGACGTATGCCGACGCCTCGAGCGCCGCCGACAAAGCGAATCGCAAAGATTGGGCGACGAAGGCGAAGGCGCGCATGGCCGCGTTGCAGCCCGATTTGTCGAAGCTGTCGATCGCAGTTCCGGCGACATCTCAGGTCGACGGCCTCGAGGTGAAACGCGACGGCGTCGTCGTCGGCGCGAGCTCGTACGGTGTGCCCATTCCGGTCGATCCAGGCCCCCACGTGATCGACGCAACGGCGCCGGGCCATAAAAAATGGTCGAACGTGGTGCAAGTCGGCGCGAAAAAAGATCAGGTCGCGATCACGTTGCCACCGCTCGAAATAGATTCCGCTGCCGTCGTCGTCGCGACGAATCCGCAAACACCGCAACAACCGCTCGCCCAACCAACCGAGCCCGTCGACGAATCACGCGGTAAAACGCAGCGAATCGTGGGCATCGCTGTCGCAGGCGTAGGTGTCGTCGGTGTTGCGGTCGGCGCCGTGTTTGGTTTGGTCGCCACCGGAGAAAAGAGTGATGCAGAGAAGAGCTGCAACGCCGACCTCTCACGATGCAACTCCGCGGGCGAGGACGCGATGAGCAGCGCGCACTCGTCGGCGACCATCTCCACGATCGGATTCATCGCCGGCGGTGCGTTGGTCGTCGGCGGCGTCGTGCTTTATCTCACGG
>JBDTFL010000398.1:0-5856 GCA_039937955.1 Polyangiaceae bacterium
CATAGATGTCGACGTCGCCGACTCCGAATTTTCGATCGCGTGCGCTGACGTAATTTCGTTCGTCGTCGTCGCGGTCTTGCTGAAAGTTGTGGTCGTGTTTTTCGGGGACGACGAAATCGTCGTCGGCGCTCGCGGACGTCACCGAAAGCCGGAAAAATCCCAGCGAAAAACATGTAAAATACATGTACCTACGGAGGCCGGCGTTCATATTGCGGCCAATCTTGCTTTCACTTTCGTGACGATGGGACCATCGGCCGGCGGGAACGTGAGCGCATCCAAATCGGTGAGGCTCGCCCACTGAAACGCAGCGACGTCGAGCGCGGCGGGCTCCGCAGAAGCTTTCGTTCGCGTCGCATGAAAAAAAAGCAGCAACACTGAGACCGAAGGGAATGCGGGCTCCGGGGCTTTGTCGGCGTCGTCGTAGCGATGAAACGTGACGTCCACGGCATCACCGACCGTGACCTCGATGCCGAGCTCCTCGTGCAATTCGCGGATCAATGCGTCACGCGGATCTTCGCCGGCTTCGACTTTGCCGCCGGGAAATTCCCATAGGCCTTCGAGGTGCGCGCCGACCTTGCGCTGCGTCAGTAAAACGCGCCCTTTTTCGAGGACAACTCCAGCCGAGACGATGACCGTTTTCACGCGTGCGGTCGGGCAGCTTCATGTATCGTCCCCCGCGATGCAAGCCGCCGCTATTTATAAGCCGATTAGCCTCGTTCAAACCCCAATGTCCTGGTTCGCGCGTCGCGTCGTTCTGCCGATCTTCCACATGGCGAAATGGCCGCCCGACGACGCCGATCTCGGAGGGCCCGCAGATCCTTCGCCGCAGCTCGGTGCAGGCGGAAGCTTCGGCGGTGGTCCGGGCGATGATGGCAACTTCAAAAAGGGTGCGGTCAAACCGATTTTCATCGTGCTCGGTTTGGCGATGGTGGTCGGTGCCGTGATCTTCGCGGTCTTTGCTGCCAAAGGCGAAGGCGACAAGATGAGCGTCGACGACATCGCCAAAGAACGAAAGGCGATTTATCTGCTCCCGAAAGCAGAGCAGATTCCGCGCTGGAAAACGTGGGCCGCGCGTCCCGACCAGCCGGCGCTCCAGCAAACGGCGTTCGGTGAGCTCGCGTGGGCAAAAGATGCCGACGGCATGAACCTGATCATCAAAGGGCTCACGTCGGACGATCACAGCGTGCGCGCAACCGCCGCAACTGCGCTGCTCGAATACACGTCGACACCGGGTCTGGCTGATTCCGCGAAAGCGCCGCTCGAAAAAGCGCTGACCGAAGCAGACTCGAGCGACAAACCGCAGATCGCATGGACGCTCGCGACGTTGAAAGACGGCGCAGTGTTCGATCAAGTCCTTGCAGAATACAAGATTGGCCACCTCGCAAAAGTGCAGAATTTGGCCGGTAATCCGGTGTTCGATCCCGAGATCATGGCGGGGATGGTCACGCTCGACAAGCTCGCGACGCTCGTCGGCGACGACAGCGAAAGTGTTCGTCAGCTCGTCGCAACCGATCTCTCGCGACCGGGCGACGCCAAGTGGACGCCCCAGCTCACGACGCTCGTGCAAGACAAAGACCTCGAGGTTGCGCGTGAAGCCGCTGTTGGTTTGGGCAAGATTGCAAACGAGGCATCCATCTCGCCGCTGCTCGCGACGCTCGACCGCGCAGACAAAGATTCGCGTCAGCGATTTTTGGAAGCGCTTCGTGACGGCGTCGGTGCGCGGGGCTTGATTTTGGCGCTGCGCAGCGTTTCGCACGCAACTCCGGACCGCGAAAAATTCCAGACGAAACAAATCTTCGACATGCTTCACGACCTCGCTGATCCGCGCGGTGGTGATTTGCTCGCGGCGTACATCAACTCGAATCCGAAGCCGCACTGGAAAACGGAAGCCGCGCTTCGCCTCGCAGAAATCGGCGACGTGCGCGCAGCACCCGTGCTCGGTTGGCGTTTGAAGCAGGACCCGACGAAGCTCTACGACAAAGCGGAAGATCCGGAATACGGACGCGACGACAACGAGCGCGTGGTGTCAGCTCGTATGCTCGCGGACCTCGCGGTGCTCTATCCCGACAAACATGCCGAGATTTTGGCGGGCGCAGAAGACGGCGCGATTTTTTGGGCGACGGATCTTCCGCAGCCGCACGCGAACGCGATGCGCTTTTTGGCCGCATCCGGATCGCAGCGCGTGATTCCGCTGCTTCGCAAATGGGCGAATCCGAATTTGCCGATGCCCAAGCCAGGCACGGCGGACTTGAAAGGCTTCGACGGTTGGGCAACGTCGCAGAGCGCGCTTCGTTATCTCGGTTGGACGCAAGATGCGCAGAGCTGGCCACTGCTCGTGAGTCAGCTGAATCGCAAACCCGCGAAGCTCGACGCGTCGGAGCAGGCGCTCATGCAAGGTGGTCTCGCGGTGCTCGGCATGACGCTTCGTGCGCTCGGAGTCGGCGCATCGGATGGCTTCGCGCAATGGGGCGACGCGAAGGCGTATCCGATCCTCGTGAAATACATCGAGGACGTGACCAACAACGAAGGCTCGCGTTTGGAAGCTTGTTTCGCGTTGTCCTGGACGGCGACCGACGACGAAATGAAAGAGGTCGTCACGAAGGTTCATTCGTTCTCGAAGACCGATCCGGCAACGAGCGTGATTCGTCGCTGTTACTTGGAGACGTTGCTGCATCGTCCGGTTTCCTCGGCAACGGCAGGTCTCGTCGACATTCTCGGTCAGCAAGACATCGACGTCGAGGTTCGTCATCAAGCGGCACGCGCGATCGCATTCGGCGGCATCACTCCCGACATGCAGACGCAGCTGCTCGGCAAGCTCAAGGATCCGAACGCGAAGAGCGACGCAGCTCTCGCGTTGATCATCGGCGCGGATCCCGACACCGCCTCACGCGCGCTCGCGTCCTACAACGACAATGGACCGGAGGCGATGGAGGAGCTCAAGACCATCTACAACCAGTCTTTCGGTTATTGGAGCGACAAGAACTACGAGAACGGCGACGTCGCTCGCTGGATAAAAAACGCAGAAGCGCTCACGCACGTGCGCGTGAAAGATTCGCTCCAGGATTGGCCGAAGCAGATTTTGGAGCGCGCCATTCAGGGCATCGAGTTCGACAACGGTCCGCACTCGGTTACCCGCGTGCAGTTCCGCATGCGCCTCATGGCAGACGCGATGGGTCAGAACGAACAGAAGCGAACGGATGCCATCGCGGTTTTGAAATTCATGAAAGAGAAGGGCGTGCTCATGGCGCTTCGCAACGAGCAAGGTCCGCTCGGCGAGATGGCACGCGCTGCGTTCTTCGAGGTCATGAATCCGAAAATCTCGGAGGAGAAGCTTCCGGACGCACCGAGCAGCGCGGCTCCGCCAGGTGGCGGAAACATCGTTCCGCCGAAGCTGTGAGACTTTCGCGGACGATCGACCGAACCGAGCTGCGCGTAGGCGTCTAGAAATGAAACGTGTAAAATACACGTATAAAACAGCCATTTGCGCGGCATTTTTTGGCGTAGCGTGCGGTCCGAGCACGCCTGCCATCAGCGCACCCAAAGACGTGGTCGCCAGCAACTTGACCGCGCCCGAGGGTACGAAGCTCGTTGCGGCATGCACGCCCACCGGCCCCGAGCTGTGCTTCAACGCCATCGACGACAACTGCAACGGCATCATCGACGAAGGCTGCGGCCAGAACACGGGGCAGCTCCAATTTATGATCGCGTGGGGAGACAGCAAGGCCAACGTCGATCTCGAGGTCGACGGCGCGGCTGGCAAAGTGAACGTCGACAACCGCAGCGCACAGAGCGGTCTCAAATACGAAAAGGATTGCCCCAACAACGTGGGCGGCGAATCGTGCAACGGTCAGAACGTCGAAAATATTTATATGGACGGAACGGCCGACCCACCGAAGGGCCAGTACACGATTCACGCGAAGCTCACTGCGCTGAACGGCGCACCTGTGCCCGTGCTCGTCAGGTGGGGTGCACGCGTGGGCTCTCGTTCGTACGGCGCTGACCTGGAGCTCACGAAAGAAGGGGAAGTGAAGACCTTTTCGTTCGCGCTCCAGTAGGACAAAAAATTTCGCGCTGCACACCGCACGAAAACCTCTTCGTGAGATGGCAGCGCGATTTGCTGCGTGCTGCTTCTAGACGCGAGCTATGCGCAGGCGTCTAGGATTGACTCAGCCGCCGTCCGGCGCGTCCGCTTCGCAGTTTGCGACCTCGGTCGAGCAATTGTCGGCCGCGCAAGTCGTGCAAGCTCCGGTCGGAACTGCGCCCGATGCTGCGTTCGCGCAAAGGTCCGAGCATGCCGAGCTGCCGCCGTCGGGGCCGGCATCGCCTGCATCTGCTGCTTCGTCACAGACGCCTTCGCCGCTTGCACCGGTGAGGGGATTCGTTTTGCAAACGCAGCTGAGTGCCGCGCTGAGAATCGGAACGCTCGCCGCGCAGGGGCTTCCTGCCGCGAGTCCTTGCGAGAGAAGTTGCGAACAAGTCGCGCAGGCCGCGCCCGCCTCCGTCTTGGTGCCGGTGTCCGTGCCCGTGCCGGTGTCGGTGGCGACACTCGTGTCCGAGCCGCTGTCCGTGCCAACCGCGCTGTCGTCGCCGCTGCTGCTGCTACAGGCGGCGAACGAAACGCTCATCGCGCCGAGACCAACCAAACCAAAAGCCAAAAAGATTTTTCGCATGAAGAGCTCCCATCGTTGATTCTAAATAAAGCTCGTCACGCGTTACGGCGATTCGAGCACCCGGCACCTAGTCTACTCTGAAGCCGGCCACTGTCTGCGCATTTCTCCGCTCGGGCAAGATTGCGTCCAGAGGTATGACGTTGGAGTCGCGGTCTTCTGAACGCCTGCGCATCGCTCGGCTTCGTACCGCAGGCTTAGTGTGTGCTGCGCAGGCGCATTTCCTTCACGCGTTCACTGCCTTATAGAGTTCCTTCGATGCAGCCCGTGGCCATGTTTGCGCTTCTCGTTGCGACGCTGTCGGCCTTCACCTGGTCGGCGAGTCGGCGCTGGCAGCTCCTCCAATTCGGTCGCGGTGAAAATCGCTTCGATCGTCTCGCTGATCGCACGCGCTCGGTTTGGCGCTACGCGTTCGCGCAAGAAAAAATGGACTACTACCAACCGGCGGGCTTCGCTCACAAGCTCATCTTCGCCGGCTTCATCGTCCTGTTGCTCCGCTCGATCGTGCTGGCGGGTCGCGGCTTTTCTCCGACGTTCAATCTGTTCGTGCTCGCGCCGTACACCCTGCCGGGTGAGATCTACGAGTTCGCGAAGGACATCGTCGCGACGCTCGTGCTCGTGGGCGTTTCGGTCTTCCTTTACTACCGCTTGATTCGCCCGAGCAGGCGCACGACGCTCAGCTTCGAGGCGCTGCTCATCCTCTTCATCATCGGTACGATGATGCTCGCCGACATGATGTACGACGGCGCATCGCGCGCGATCGGTGCCCAAAACGCGCTGCTTTGTGCGGGAAAAACCCTCGATTCGCATTGCGGTGCAATGGCGACGATCGTCGCGCCATTCGGCCCGTCGGCGAACGAGGCTGCCGTGTGGTCGTTCTTCCCAGCGCCAGCCGGATCTTTCTTCGCGTCCATTTTTTCCAAGCTGCAGCCCGGCACGCTCATCGTGATCGCGCACGTCGGATTTTGGACGCACATCTCGCTCGTCCTGATTTTTCTGAATCTGCTGCCGCACTCGAAGCACTTCCACGTCATCACGGCGATCCCGAACGTCTTCTTTCGCGATTTGAAACCGGCGGGACGATTGCATCCGATGGCGCCGATTAATCCGGCACCGGCAGCTCCGACTGCTGCAGGTACGGAAGCCTCGGCCGCATCACCCGCGTACTCGGAAGCGTTGATGGAGCTGG
>JBDTFL010000399.1:0-4730 GCA_039937955.1 Polyangiaceae bacterium
GCACCGGGAGTCGAAGTGCTCGCGTCCGAAGACGAGCCAAAGCCGTTCTTGTCGTTCTCGCAGTAGCTCGGCGGTCCCGGACACGCGGGATACGGCGGCGACTGAATTTGCGTCGCAGTGATTGCGTCGATCGAATCGAAGAGAACGTCGGCGCTGAGCCCGACGTCGACGGTGCCGTGGATCGGAAGCACCCACGCGAAGGACGACGGCGATCCGGAATAACGAATCTGATCGTAGAGCGTGGTTTGCGTTTGGGAGGCCGCGAGCAACATGCGCTCGTCGGTGATGTCGGATGCCGTTTGGGTCGGCGGATGAAAGCAGCCACCACACGCAGCCGCATCTCGTTCGCCCATGGCGGTGATCGCCGCGAACGCGCTCATCGCAAATCCCAACCCCAGTTTCATCGAAGCTCGTCGCATTCCAGACCTCCGCACCACCGCGGTTCCCTCACCGCGAAGAGTTGCTTGAGCACGGAGTGCGCCAGGATGTGAAATGCCTGTTTTTATCGATGATTTCGTGATCGCGAGGCACCCGGCGCTGCGCGATCACCTGAAACCAAAGTCGCGGCCGTTGCTCGACTTGGCACACGTTAGCGACGGCGCCGAATGCGAATGACGCGCGTGAAGACGAGCCCGAACAACCCGAAAAATGTGAGGAAGACACCTGTGTCGTTGCGGGGGCGCGGCCGAACTGCGCAACCCGACGATGAGCCGGATGAATCGGAATTGGTGCCGGACGTGGATGTAGGGCAAGCCGGATACGTCGGACACACCGGAGCGTGAGTCGACTGCGAGACAGTGCGATCGTCGGAGAGCTGACTCTGATCGGCAGATGCTTGAAGCAAAAAATCCGAGGTCATCGCGGCGTGCGAGATGTCACTGCGCATGCGAGTCACGCGAACGATTCCCGAGGCCGCCGCAGGATTGAGAAGCGTGTTGATGTCTTGCGTGCGAACGTCGTCGGCGCTTTCCGTAACGAAGCCCGCGTCTGCGGTGCCGCCGTCATCGGATGCATCCGCACCGCCGTCGGTCGTGGAGGTCACGCCGCCGTCGTCGTTCGGAACGGTGATCGGAAGATAGTCGTCGTCTGCGCTGGCCGTGCTCGCGATTCCGCTGACGCTCGCGCCGCCGCTCAAAATCGAGGTGGCGATCGATTGCGCATTGAGATCGATCGAGCTCTCGATCTCCCAACCCTTGCCGACGAGGTTCGCCTCATTTTGCGCGCGCAAGGTCGTGTAGTTGCTCGATTGCGTACTGAAGTCCCAAATCAGCTGGCTGTCCTCGATGTGAAAGAAAGGGAAATTTTGCGGCTCGTAGCGACCCGTGGCCATGACCCAGATCGTGATGCCGACCGTCGCGCCCGTTCCGATCGCCGCCATTCGAAGCGGTAACGAGAGCGACGCTCCCGGCATCGTGACGCGCACAGGTCGCATCGCTTGAACGCCTTCGTTCGGTAAAAGTCGCATCGCCAAAAAATCGAAACCTTCGCTCACGTACGCATCGATGATCGGCGTCACGTCGGCGGGGATGACGAATCCGTTTTTCGTGAGCCACGCATTGAGCGCGTTCGGATCGCTCGAGTGCAGTTGCACCGTCTCGTACGGACCGACGTTCTCTTGCTTCGTGACGGTGACCGGCGGCGGCGTCGAGCCCAAACCACTGCCACTGCCGCTCGTCGAGCTGTCCGATTCCGCCTCCGACGCTCCGACCGCCGACGAGTCGTCGGAGCTCGAGCAACCACCACCGCCGCCACTCTCGTCATCGGCGCCATAGCCGCCACAATACGGAGGCGGCGCACAAACCGGCGGCAACGGCCCGGTGATTTGCGTGGTCGTGAGCGCGTCGATGGTATCGAACACGATGTCGGCGCTGAGCCCGACGTCGACGGTTCCTTTGATCGGAAGCACCCATGCGAACGACGTTGGAGTGCCCGTGTATCGAATCTGATCGTAGAGCGTCGTTTGCGTTTCCGAGACCGAGAGCAACATGCGCTCGTCGGTGATGTCGGCCACGCCTTGTGTGGGATTTTGCACCGGAGGCGCCTCGTGAAAACAGCCGCCACACGCCAAAGCCTCGCGTTCGGTCGCAACCTGACTCGTCAGCGCGAGGCCACACGTCGCCGCAGCGATCGCGAGCGATCTCGATCGATTCCCCATTTGTTTTCTCCCAATCCGTTCGGCCAATGGCCGGTGACACACGTTTTTCGTTCGCCATCGCGCAGTGCATGTCGCGAGCCATTCGCGGTCAGCAGCGGATCTGCCTTTTTTTACGGCGGATCGTGCGACCACAAAAAATCACGAGTCTGACTTTCGTGGCACGGTGCGTTTGGACCTTTGCCCCGAAGCCGACGCTGCTGTCACAGATAACTGAGCCAACGCTGCTCGCGTCCCCACGCGCTCGCTTTCACGTTCGCGAACCAGCGACACGGAAGATAGAGAGCGAGCACGATCGCGATCCAACTCAGATAGGTGAGAGGCAGCCCGATATTGAGACGATTGTCGCCGCTCCAACCGGTGCGCCAGCGATGGGTCTGCATCCAATAGATCGCGTTGGAGGTCAGGTGAATGAGCGCGATATGGAGCAAGTAGTAGAAGAGGGGAACCCGACCATAGATGACGATTGCGCGCGCGAACGCGTTCGACTCGCCGACGCGCGAGCGATCGAACAGCGCGAGGAGAATGAGCGCGGGGCCGAGCGTCATCGCGAGATAACAAAGCGACGGCGGATATTTTTCGCAATTCAAGAACGAGAGCAACGTGCCGGCGCCGCCGCGCATGGTCCACGGCGTGGGGTCCCCGTAAATGTTGGATGCACGAAGCACCACGAAAAATAGGGTAATTGCGATTCCGAGGCGCAGCGTTTCGCGTGAGCGATCCTCTACGGTGCGATTGAAGCGCGAGCCGAACGCGTAGCCGAGCATCATCACGCCACACCAAGGCACGATGGGATAGACGAGGCCGACGTGATGGCCGGCGATGCTGAGATCGAAGGCGCTCTCGTGAAACATCGACCACGCAACGTGTGCGCTGCCGGTCTTGTACGGATGAAAATGATCGAGCGCATCGTGGCCGCAGACCAACATGAGGCCAAGGACGGTGATGACGCGCACGCGAAGGCGAACGACGGCCGCGAGAACGAGCATCGACGTGCCGAGCGCCCAAAACACTTGGAGGATCGTGAAGGTGAGGAGAGCGCGGAACGACCACAAAAACGTGATGACGAAGGCGTCCAAAAAAATGAGCCACACACCGCGCGTCAAAAGAAATTGCGTGAGCTTCGAATCGCTCTTTTTACCGCGCGAAAGCCACGCAGCCGTGCCCGCGAGAAACACGAAGACCGGCGCACAATAGTGGGTGATCCAGCGCGTGAAGAAGAGCGGCGCATTCGTCTTGTCGAGATCCGTCGGCTCGAACGCGGTGGATCCGAAGAAGTCGCGCGTGTGATCGAGCGCCATGAGGACCATCACCACGCCGCGCAGGAGATCGATCGACGCTGCGCGACCACTTCGGTTTTTGGGCACCGCCGCGGATGATTCCACGGCGCATGTCTAACATGGCTATTCTGATCCGAGATGCCGCACGCTCTTCTGGTCGATGACGATGCGACACTGCTCGAGGCGCTCTCACTTTTGCTGGAGGACAACGCGTATCGCGTAACGACTGCGCGCGACGGCCAAGAGGCGTTCGAGATCGCCCAACGCGACAAGCCCGACATGATCATCAGCGACGTCAACATGCCGAAGCTCGACGGCTTCGCGTTGTGCAAACGATTGCGCGAGCGCGGCGTCGAGGCGCCCATCATTTTGCTCACGTCACGAGACACCGAGATCGATGAAGCGCTGGGGCTCGAGCTCGGCGCCGACGACTACATCACGAAGCCATTCAGCAATCGCGTCTTGCTCGCACGAATTGCCGCGCTTTTGCGCCGTAATTTTCATCGAAATGGAAAACGCGATCACGCCGCGCACGTCGTCGTCGGAAAGCTCGACCTCGACGCAGAGTGTCTGGAGGTTCGTTACGCCGGCGAGCTGATCACATTCACGCTCACCGAATTTCGGATCTTGGAGGCGCTCGCCGGACGACCCGGCATCGTGCTCTCACGTGCGCGACTCTTGGAGATCGTGCGTGGCGACGACTCGGTGGTCGCAGATCGCATCATCGACACGTACGTGCGTCGTTTGCGAAAGAGACTCGAGGCGGTCGACCCGAATTTCGCGGAGCTCGAAACCGTCATTGGTGCGGGCTACCGTTGGCGGCGTTGAAACGAAACGTCGCACGCCGCTTTTCGTTGCGGCTGCGCGTCGTGGTGGCGGTCATCGCAGTGGCCGTTGCTCCGCAGCTTCTGCTCGTTGCGTGGAGTCAGGTCGATCGAAATGTGCCTGGTCAGCTGTGGCGCACGGCACGAGACAGCGCCGCGGAATCGGCGCGCATTGTCGCTGCAGAATCGAGCTCACTCGACCGCCAAGCGAAGCTCGACGCGATCGCCCTGAAGTATCGCGCCCGCGTCCGCGTGATCGACTCGAGTGGCAACATTCTCAACGACTCCGATTACGGCGACCGTCCTTCGAGCTCGTTCGATCGATTCGAGACCTTTTTTCTCGGAGAACAGCAGTCGCACTCGCTCGCCGAGCTCGACGGCGAGCTGGGTGCAATCGGTGAGCGCACCGAGGTCCGCGACGCGCCGATCGATCAACCGGCAACGAGCTGCCACTTCGTCGGCCTTGTTTATTGT
>JBDTFL010000400.1:0-13785 GCA_039937955.1 Polyangiaceae bacterium
TCCGGAAAATCGAACGACGCATTTCCTGGAAAGGACGGAGGGCCCAGTGCCGCGCCGACCATCGTCATGGGCGCAAACGGTATCGGTGGCAAGCAGGCCGTCCACTTCGACGGCGCAAGCAACTTTCTCCAGATCTCCGACAGCTCGTCGCTTCGGTGGTCGTCGAATTTCACGCTCGCGACGGTCGAGCGTCAAGCGACGTACGACGCAAGCGCCGCCAGCATTGGGTACATTTACGGGAAGTTCACCCAGACCGCGCCGAATCCTGGTCCAGCTCTTTACGTCGCGATCCCGGGTCCGGCCGAGCAGATCTTCGGCATGGTGGACAACAACGACTTCCTCACGAACTCTACAGACGCGGGGTATCCGACCGGCGTTCCCCACCTCGTGATCTTCCAATGGATCGCGGACGCGACGGGCACCTCCGGTACGCTGCAAATCCAGCTTGACCAAACCACCAACACGAAACGGCTCGCCACGTTTCCAGATGTCTCCGCGAATGGCTTCGATGCGTTTATCGGCGCGAACGGGGATGGGGATTCCTTTTATTTCGCGGGTGATATCGCAACCATCATCGCGGTGAACGGAAGCACGACCGACGCCGACCAAGCGAACCTCGCGGCATATTTGAAGAGTCGCTACGGGCTCTGATCGACCGCAAAAATAAGTCTATTTCGCGCTGACTGTTGACATGTCAACGGTATCTTTGCAGCAACGCACGCCCGTTTCGGTGCCCGCGTAATTTCCGTTGTGCCCGCGTTGCACGTCACGACACGCGTGTTTTCCGGGGAGCCACCACGCGCCTTTCATGACGGTGCGCGCACTTGCGGGTGCATGCGTGTCGGTCGTCCATTCGGCAACGTTGCCCGCCATGTCGTGCACACCGAAGGGGCTCACGCAGCTCGGATGATCCTCGGGCGTCGACCTGTGATCGACGAGACCACCGATGTGTCCCAACCCCTTCATGATGTCGACGTTGCATGCGGTGTTCGAGCGTTCCCAGCCGTACGGGTACGGGCGCATCTCCTCGCCCTCGCATGCGAACTGCCATTCGTCGCTCGTGCAAACGCGCGCGCCGCTAGCTGCGCAGATTTTTTCGGCGTCGCGATACGACTTTTTATTTTGCGGTAGGCGCGTGCCTGCTTCGAGGCGCTCGGTGACGTCGACGCAGTAACGGCGATGCACCCTCTCGCCTTTGCAGGTCGCGGGCTCGGCGTATTTCGCGCAGCGATAGTGCGCGTACTTGTCGCCGGGCGGCTCCATCCATTCCAAACATTTTTGCTCGACGTTCGGACAATACATGCCGTCGACCAAAAGCATTCCGCTCGGACACGCTTGATCCGCCTCGTTTTCAGGCGTTTGAGCGATCGGTGCAGGTGTCGCGACGATCGCCACGGGCAACGCGCTCGGTGCGTTAGCGGGCAATGCGGCGTTGGTTACGCTGGTGGTGTCGACTTTGTTTTCGGCCCGCCCACACGCGAAGATCAGCGCGGAGCTCGAAAAAAAGAGAACGGCAAACGACGACCTCGGCAAAGCGCCTACGGGCGTAGACCAGTTCTTGCGAGCCTCAAAGCAGAAAAAAGTTGCCGTGTAAGTGTGACTCGCCATGAAGGGCGCGGGACAATTGGAAGGTGAGCCGATCGTCGCTCCCGATCTCGCTTTTCGGATTTCTCGTCATTGCGGCGTGTGGCACGCATGCGAGGACGACTGAGAACGCAGCGCTCGATTCTTCGGTGCTCGACGCCGGGCCGATCGTCGATGCGGACGCCGCCACGTTGTCCGTGGTGAACGACTCAGGAGGACTCGAGCCGAGCAACGCGCAGGCGTCCGGAATGTGCCCGCCAGAGATGGTGTTGGTGGAAGGCGACTACTGCCCGAAGGTGGTTCAAAATTGCAAACGCTGGCTCGACACGGGACGCTTCGCGGACTATCGCTGCGCCGAATACGCGCAACCTACCCATTGCGTTTCCGCTCGAGAAAATAAGCGATTTTGCGTTGATCGCGAGGAATACGTGGCGCCGGGAGAAACGCTTCCGCTCGCGCATCAATCGTGGACGACAGCGGGCGACGTCTGCAAAAAATCGGGCAAGCGGTTGTGTCTCGAGAGCGAATGGCAATTCGCGTGTGAAGGGCCGGACATGCATCCATATCCGTACGGCGATGGATTTCATCGCGACGCCAACGCCTGCAACATCGATCAAATGCATTTGGGAAAACCGAACGCGGGTCTCACCGATTTACGCGCGCCGACTTCGGCGTACCCGAATTGCGTGAGCCCGTTCGGCGTGCACGACATGAGCGGCAACATCGAAGAGTGGTCGACGCTCGATCACGGCGCGGCGCCGCAACGCTCGAGCATGAAGGGTGCGTGGTGGCTCCCCGGAAAAAATAATTGTCGCGCGGCAACGCTCGGTCACGGCGAAGTATTCGAAGGGCCGCAGGTTGGCGTCAGATGTTGCAAAGACGCGCTGAAATAGGCCTCATTCGCTCGCGTCGCATGTCGTGAGACTCGCTCATCCTCCGAAAGCGATGCCGTCCGGATAGATCCCGACCACCCACCTTTTTTTAATCGAAAGCGTTTTTGGATCGATCTCGACGACTGCTCCGGCGCGCACGTGGTCGCCTTCGCAAACGACGAACGCGCGACCATCAGGCGCGATTTTTATGGCATGCGGCGCTTCACATTGGTCCTTCTTGAAGGCAACGCGCGCGGAGATGTCACCCGTTGCGACGTCGACTTTGGCAAGACCGTCGGGTGACTGCAATGGCACGATCGCACTTGTTTCATCGATGAATGCACTGATCATGGCGCGCCCGCCCAGTGAAACCGGATCTCCGAATTTTTCGGTCTGCATGTCGAGCAGGCGTACGTCTTGCGATTCCAGATCGTCGACGAGCAGAGTCTTTTCACTCGGTGAAAGCGCCGCGGAATAGGGCCCATATTTGGGTGCGCCCAAAACGCCTTCGCTTGCTCCCAAAACGAATCGCGAGGTGGGAAGGGAAGCCGACGTCAAATCCACGATCGCAATTTCGTCCGACCCGTAACAAGCCACGATCGCTTTCTTGTCGTCGTTGGTGGTGACGACGCCGTGCGGGGCCACGCAAATCGCGCGACTCGCGATTTTTTTCATCGTCTTCGCATCCCAGACTTGGAGCGTCGCGAAAAGCTCCGACGGTGGTCTTCCTGCGGCGGCCGCTTGCATCGCGCGTTTCATGTCGAAATGCGTGACGAGCACCTTCGATCCATCGTGCGTGAGCACGACGTCGCCTGGATTTTCGTCGACCTCCGCCGACGTGATCGGCGTCAACGTCGTGAGATCGAGCTCGAGCAATTTTCCGTTCGTGGATCCATTTCCATGGCTGGAATGCGGCGATTTCGGATCCCCAGGCGGCGGCGGAAACGCGAGCCCAACGAAAAGCGTTTTTGCTTTCGGATCGACGGCAAGGTGATGCGGCGCTTCGTGAGCCGTTGGATCGATGTCGACGGAGCGCGTGACCACCAAATCCGAATCGCGATCCAAAATGCTGATCGTGTCTGATCCGTTGTTCGTGACGTAAGCGGCGCGCGCCAACGCAATGGGCACGGGGGGCGCGGTGATCGTCGTTTCTTTTCTGCAGCCGCTGCAAGCGCTGGTCGTGGCACCGACTGTGATGGCGATGATGATGCACGAGATGCGATAAAAGAGAGCGGTGCACCGCCGTCGATCAACGTTTGTCACTTTTGCCTCGCTCGCTCTCACGATCGCAGCACTACTCTATCCGGCTCGCGCAGCGTTCGCGAACGGCCGCTTTCCGGAAGCGCAACAGATCGCGGTAGCTCCTCGCGGAGGCGATCCGAACGTCATCGCATTACGCACCACCTTCGGCATCGTCATGTCGCACGACGCCGGAAAAACGTGGACATGGATTTGCGAAGCCGCGCTCGGCTTCACCGGCGAATGGGATCCGCCGATCGCCATCACGAAAGACGGCCGACTATGGGTTGGCTTGAGCGACGGTCTACGCATCACGCGCGACGGGTGCGCGAGCTCTAAAGTGGCTGAATTTGACGGGGATCGCGTCACCGATCTGGCTGTCGATGCGAGCGGTGAAAACGTCGTCGTGGCCGTGTCTCCGCTCGACAAGCCCGCGCATGTCGCCATCGTCCACGCAAACGGAAAGGTAGAAAAAGTCGGTGGATCGTTCCCGGGATTTCAGCTCACCACCGTCGAGACCGCACCCTCGAGCGGCAAGCTCTACGTCAGCGGCGCGCCATTCGGCTCGGGCCCACGCCCGCATTTGTTCGTCGCCGACAAAGGAAAAGATCTCGTCGAGACCCCGCTCGATCTTCCGCCGAAAGCCAACGTCTTCGTCTCCGCCATCGATCCGAAAAACGACGCGCGCGTTTTGATCCGCACGCTCGCCCTCGCCGGGACCGACGTCTACGTCTCGAACGACAGCGGCAAGACGTTCGTCAGCAAATTGCACATCGCCACTCTCCTCTATGGCTTCGCAAAATCGGACGACGGCAAAACGTATTTCGTTGGCTCCGGCGATCCGAACGACGGCGTGTATCGATCGGACGATCGCGGCGAGACCTGGAAACAGATCAGCAAAACGAGCGTGCGGTGCCTCGCGCTGCAGGGCGCTTCGCTGTTCGCGTGCTCGACGCCGTATCGTCCAAACGGCTTTGCGATCGCCGTTTCGAAGGACGGCGCGCAAACCTTCACCACGCTCAATGCGTTCACCGACATCAACGGGCCCATCGCGTGCGATGGCGGAGCGGGCGTCGCCTGTCACGACGCATGGCCGGCGCAAAAGCTCATTCTCAATCCACCGCCGCGCGATGCCGGTGCCACCGATGCGAGTGCGAACGCCGACGCCTCCGGTGCCATCCAGGAAGCCGATCGCGATCGTGGTGAGTCACGCGCGCACAACAAGGGATGTGGTTGCACTGCGGCAGGCGCGGAAAAATCCAACTCGAGCGCGCCATTCCTCTTCGTCTTTTTGGTGCTGATACTGAGCGTCCGGATGGATCGGCGTTACTCCAGTTTGAGCCCTTCAAGGTCCATGTCATCCAAAGGGCGCCGCGCCCTCGCGAGGGCTCGCGCGGCGGAGCGTCGAAAACAGCCGCATTTGTAAACGTTTTCGAGGGTCGTCGTTTTTCGCGGAGCAAAATCGCGTTGGCCTCGCCTTTGCAAAACGAGTCACCATGATGCGCTCAACGAAGAAACTCGTGCTCCTCGCAGCGGTCCTTTCGGGTGCATTCGCGCTGACTGCATGTGGCGACGCGAACGTCGGCTCGCCGGGTGAGTTCAAGACTTCGGGCGGCGCGCCGTCGCAGGATCCTTCTGGTGGCAACGGTGCAACGGGTGGTGGCAGCACGAGCGGCGGTGGCGGAACCTCCACGGGAACGAGCACACCCGCTGCGAATGGCGGCACGTTTGCCGTCGCTCTGCAGAACGCGACGGTCGCGAGTGAGCTCGCGATGTCGACTGTGATTCCGATCACGATCACGCCGGCGGGTGGCTTCACCGGCAACGTCACTCTCTCTGCGGCGGGCCTTCCGGCTGGTGCAACGGGCACGTTCGCGCCGACCAGCGTCGACATCACGGGCACGGCTCCGGTAACCGCAACTTATACGCTCGACGTTCCGTCGACGGTGGTTCCGACGACGGCCGCAGCTGCGGTCATGATCAGTGGAAGCGCCGGCGCATCTACTGCTGCAGCGCCGCTCTCGCTGACGGTGTCACGAACGATCACCATCGAGATTCCGCTCAATGTCGAAGCTGACAGCACGGCGTTCGGCACTGCGCCGATCGTGATTCACGCCGGCACCATCAGCGCCGGAAGCCCGATCACCGTCAACTTCATCAACAAGGATACGAGCGCCGCCGCCGGTCACATCGTGCACTCGTCGAACACGAACAATGGCTTCTTCCACGGCGACACCACTGCACCGGTGATGCCGAACAAATCCGATGCACCGCGCACGGTCACCGCGCTCGGTGACTATCCGTTCTACATGCACAACGAGAACGTCAACATCGGCAACACCGTCTCGATCAAGAACTGACCTAAGCGCCAACGCGGCGGCGAGCCGAGCTATGCGCAGGCGTCTAGCTAATAACGGATCGAAACGATCGTCAGCTCGACGTCGCCGGTGGGTCGCTGCACTTTCACGACGTCGCCCTCTTCTTTCTTGAGGAGCGCGCGGCCGAGTGGTGACCGCCAGCTGATGCATTTTTTCCGGAGATCGATCTCGTCCTCGCCGACGATGCGAACCTCCGATTGAGTGCCGTCCTCGTCTTCGACGCTCACCCACGCGCCGAAAAAAATTCTTCCGTTCGCGTTTGCTTGCGGGGTCACGATGCTCGCCGCCTCGAGCCGCTTCGTGAGAAATCGCATGCGTCGATCGATTTCGCGAAGCCGTTGCTTGCCGTATTTGTATTCGGCGTTTTCGCTGCGATCACCTTGTGCGGCGGCATCTGCCACTTCTTGAACGACCTTCGGGCGCTCTTTGCTGCGCAACATGCCGAGCTCGTCTTGAAGCTTTTGCGCGCCTTCGCGCGTGATGTAATTCGGGTCGCTCATCGATACGGAACGGCGAGCGCGTCGAGCGAAGCGAAGCTCCAGAGCGGCAATGGGCTCTTGGCGATGGCCGCGACCGCATGAGCGATCGCGCGACGCGAAGCCCGACGCGGAATACTGAGCACTGCCCAATGACGCCCTTCGTCGATGTGCACACTGCGCGCGCCGCGTGATTCGTAGACGGCAATCGTGGCGATGCGAGGCGGCATGCGATCGAGCGCGAGCATCGCGAACGCAACACGATCGAACGATTCGTTCGACTCCTCGGACTCGATGCGCTCGCGGTCGAGCTCGACGAACGGCGCGCGATGCTCATCCTGCTCGCGTTCGCGAATCAAACGACGCCTCGGCGGCGTTCCACCTCGAGATAGTATTTCATGAGGTCACCAGCGTCGCTTTTTGGGTCGCTGGCGGCGGCGATGAATCGAGCCATTTTCCCGAACGGAAGCACACGCGTCGAAGGAGGGATGGTCATCGCCCAATAGCCTAGCTCGGTTGGTGAAATGTCGCTCCACTCGGCGCCGAGCGAGCGCGTGAGAATTTCGCTGAAAAGCGCACCGTGTCGCCGAGCCTCGGCGACGTCCGCAGGAGTCTTCGGCGGCCCGTCACGAAACATCTCACGCAATTTATTTTGCATCGTCTCGATGCCGCGAATGTCGGACCACAGCTCGATCGAAAATCGTTCGCGATAACTTCGGCCGAGCTCGCGGGCCAGACGCGTGAAATGAACGCGTGCTTCCAGGCCGGTTCGCAAAAGCGATCCGTCTTGCTCGACGCGGTCTCCGCCGGGCGGCAGCGTGATCATTTCGGCGAGCTCGGCGGGCGCTGCAGCTCGAAGCGCTCGCGCCGACATCGCGCGCGGCGTGAGCGACGCCGGCGGAACGGACAGCGAACCCGACGACGCTTCGACGGCTTGGGATTGGGCTTTCGTCGGTCCGTAAAATTTCAGCGTTGCAGCGCCGCGTGCAAGCGACGGCGGCGGACGCGACGGCGCAACGATCGCCTCCCACTCCAAATCGATAGCCGAAAAATAACCGTCGCTCGAGTAGTAGCGTTTCGATTTCGGGCCCGTCGAGCGCTGCATGTTCGACACAGATGAAGATGAGCTCATCGGCAGGCTCGTCGCCGGAACCGTCTTCGGCGGCGCCGTGTCGGGCGGCAACGTGGGGCTCGGCATCGCAGCCGATTTCGCGGTCGCCAGAGGCGCCGAATTTTTCTTCGACGCGGGCGGCGGAAATGGCGGCATTTCGAGATCGAGCTCGAGCGCCGGTGGCGTGAGGACACGCGGCGGAGCAGGGGACGGATCCATTCGCGCGCTCTCGAGCGTCGACTTGCGAACCGTTTCTGCAGGAAGCGAGACCGGCGCGTTCGATCTCGGCATCGCAGGCGGCGGCTGCGTTTGCATCGGTGTGCTGAGGGCGAGATCGTCGGCGACCTTGCGAAGCTGATGTGGCGCGCTCGGATTCGACGTGAGCGACCGCAAAAACGGACGCGCGCGCGCAGGCTCACCAGCCGCATGCCACGCCTGCGCGGCGAGGAGCTCGAGCTCACAAAACGAATGCGACATCACGAGCTCCGACAAGCGCTCCGCGATCGGTCGCGGCGCTTCGCTATTTCGGATCAGCGCCAGACGTGCGCGTAGGTAAATCGTCGCTGGTTGTCGGCCGGTACTTTGCTCGAGCTTGTCGATGCGATCGATCGCGCCTTGCGTTGCGCCATCACTCAGTGATCGTTCGATCGCCCATGCTTCCGGATCGGCGAGCGGCCCGCGAGTCGGAGGCTCTGGTGCGTTCAAAATCTCCCGCACCTGCGCGATGCGTCGTTCGGGCTCGCCGCGCTCGGTCAGAATTCGTAGGATTTCTTCGGGTGATCGTGCGCCTCGCTCGCCATCCGAAACGGGCGCGCGTCCGGCAAGCGAACGCATCGCGCTTGGCAATGTGTCGATGTGTCGAAGCGAAACACGACGCAGCGATCGCTCGCCCGCACGTCGCGCGAGCATGACCTCGTGGGTGTCGAGCACCACCGTTTCGTCCGTGTGCACGCGTCGCAAAAGCGTGAAGAGCGCCATCGATTGTAGCGCCGCGCTTGCGCCCGTGATTCCGAGATCGCGCGAGAGCGCACGCATGTCGAACCAGAGACCGAGATACACGCGTGATGCTGCATCGTAGTGATAGCCGTCGAATAGCTCCCCGCTGTCGAGCAGTCCGAGCAAACGATGCGTCGGTCTTCCGCGCGCGTACCCTTTGTTTGCCAACGCATTCGCGGCATCGCCTGCGTCGCGAATGAGCGCTTCGTTGATCCCCAGCGCTTCGAGTCGCGCGAGCGCGTCCGAAACCGTCGTGCGGTAACCGGCTTCACGAACTTCGCCGATGCCCGTCGACCGAAGCTCGATCTCTCCTGCATCGAAGAGCGCGTATTCGGCGTCCGGCGTTCCGCCTTCGGAGACGAGAACCGCACGCGAGGCGATATACAAGACAGAGGCAGACACGACTGGGGTCATTTTCCGCTACGCGAGGCGTTTCGTCGATCTTTCTGTTGATGTGATCGCCTCAGCCCAAACTCTGTAGTTTTGTGGATTTTTACCTGCACGAATGCCTATAAAGCGCGGATGAAGATGCGCACCATCGCCGTACTCTTTTCGCTCGCCACGCTTTCCGCGCCCCTTGCCCTCGTGGCATGTGGCCCGAAAAAGCCGCCGAAGCCCGTCGAGCCCGCAACCACGGAGATGGTCTCGGACGCTGGCGACGACGCTGGTGGGGACGCCGGTCCGCCGGCCCCGCAAACGCTTTACGATCGTCTCGGCGGAAAAGACGGCGTTGCTGCGGTCATCGATTCGCTCATCAAGAATGTTTCGGCCGACGCAGAGCTCAAGAAGCTCTTCGCGAAGGACACTGGTCCCAAGCTCGATCACTTCAAGCAGATGCTGAACGATCAATTCTGCGAAGCGGCAGGCGGCCCGTGCAAGTACACCGGCAAAGACATGAAGACCGCGCATGCCGGCATGAAGATCAACGACGTGATGTGGGATGCTTTCGTGAAAGATTTCACGCTCGCGCTCGCAGAAAACAAAGTCGGCGACACAGAGACCGGCGAGCTCCTCGCGATCGTCGCACCGATGCACGACGACATCGTTCCGCCGAAGAAGAAGTAGTGAAAGACGCCGCAGACGCTATTTTACAAGCGGATCAAGCGTCCTACCTCGAGGCCATCGAGCCGCCACGCGATGCCATTCTCGCGCGGATGGAAGCGCGCTCGGCGGACCGTCATCATCCGATTAGTGATCCGGAGGTCGCGTCGTTTTTGGCGGTCACCACGCTCGCCGCACGTCCCAAATTCATCGTCGAGCTCGGCACCAACATCGGTTACGGCGCGATCGTGTTGGCGCGTGCCGCAGGTGCGCAGGCAAAAGTTCTGACCATCGAGCTGTCGTCCGAATTGTGCGAGGTGGCGCGCGAGTTCATTCGCGAGGCGGAGCTCGAAAGTCGCATCGAGGTTCGCCAAGGCGCCGCCATTCAGGAGCTCGAGAAAATCTCGCAGCCGATCGATCTCGCGTACGTCGATTGCGTGAAAGAAGAGTACCCGCGTTATCTGGAGCTGCTCGTTCCGAAAATGGCGCCGCGCGGAATCATCATCGCCGACAACGTCCTCTGGAAAGGGCACGTCGCGCGCAACGCCGTTCCAGAATCGGAGCGCGAACGAACCGAGGCGATCCGCAAATTCAACTTGGCGATCGTGCAGCATCCGAATCTCCGAGCCGTGATCCTTCCGCTCGGTGACGGCGTCGCCTACGCCGTCAAAACATCGTAAAAATAAGCGGATTTCGGATCGCAAGCCGAGCCACGCGCAGGCGTCTAAATGCTACCCGCCTGGCGGAGGCGGCGCAGCATCTGCCGCGCCTTCAGCGGGTGGCGGCGCGTTCGGTGACGGTTCGTCTGCGCCGCGTTTGTATCCGCACTCCTTGTCGGCGCAGACGATCATCGGTTTGTTTTTCGATCCGCCGTAAACGAGGAACGGCGCATTGCAGACCGGACACGGTTCCAAGATCGGCTTCTGCCAAAGCTTGAAGTCGCACTTGATGCCTTCGACGTTCCAGTTCGAGCAACCGAAGAACGAACGGCCGCCGCGTTTTTTGGAGCGCACCTCGATGATGTCGCCGCCGCACTTGGGGCAGGGGACACCGAGCGGAACCGGCTTCGCATTTTTGCATTGCGGGTAGCCGGTGCAGGACAAAAACTCGCCGTAACGACCGCTGCGGATCGACATTGGCTTGCCGCATTTATCGCAAATAATGCCGGTTTCACGCGGTGGCGGTGCGCCCAGTCCGTCGGGGCCCATGTCGCGCGTGTTTTTGCATTTCGGGTAGTTGGAGCAGCCGAGGAACCAGCCGTTCTTCGACCAGCGCTTCATCATCTCGCCGGGCGGCAACGCCTTCAGTTTTTCGTCGGGCGGGTCCGCTTTCGAATTCACGCCGCAGTTCGTGCAAATCTCGCCGGTCGGCGTGGGCTCGGGATTCCAGCGCGCGCCCTTCTTCGACTTGTCGAGCTGCGTTCGGAATTTTTTGTAGAACTCGGTGAGGAGGTCGACGCGCTTCGTCTCGCCTGCTTCGACGCCGTCGAGCTGTTCTTCCATGCCCGACGTGAACGCCGGATCCATGAAGTCGAGCTCACTCTTCACGAGGCCGTCGACCACGTATTTGCCGAGCGTTGTGGGGTGAAATCGTCCTTCGAGCTTTTCGACGTAATCGCGCGCCTGCACTTTGCTGATGATTTCGGCGTAGGTCGAAGGGCGACCGATTCCGCGTTCTTCGAGCTCACGAACGAGCGAGCCTTCGTTGTAACGCGGCGGCGGCTGCGTGAATTTTTGCTCGGTGACGATCGGCAAGCGAACGCCTTCGATGGTTTTTACCTCCGCGGCGAGATTGAGCGCTTCGCCTTCATTGAGCTCGATCATCGCCGCTTCTTCACTCTCGGCGGCAGCTGCTGCCGTTTCGCGTGCGATCGCGGCGGCGCCATTTTCAGTCGCGCCGTTTGCTTCGCCGTTCGGACCGTCGCCTTCACCGGCGAGCTCGACCTTTTCGTCGCCCTTCGCTTCCGACTGATAAGCGGCGAGCCAGCCCGCGAATTTCAAGACGCGACCACCCGAGCGCAGGCCGTAAAGCCCGTTTTTCTTGGTCTTCGCTTCGATGTCGACGCCCGTCTGATCGTAGAGCGCCTCTTTCATTTGGCTCGCGGCGAAGCGATCCCAAATCATCTTGTAGAGCTTGAACTGCTCGTCTTTGAGGTGCGCGCGAATGCTGTCCGGCGGGTACTCCAAGCTGCTCGGACGAATCGCTTCGTGAGCTTCTTGCGCGCTCTTCTTGGATTTGAATTGGTTCGGCTCCGGCGGCAAAAATTCTTTGCCGTATTTTCCGGTGACCCATTCGCGAACGGCAGCAACCGCTTCCGGCGACGTACGCACCGAGTCGGTACGCATATACGTAATCAAACCGACCGACCCGAGCTCCTTACCGAGGTCCACGCCTTCATAAAGCCCCTGCGCAACTTGCATCGTTCGCTTGGCGGAAAATCCCAAACGGTTGACGGCATCTTGCTGCAGCTTGCTCGTGGTGTACGGCGGCGGCGCGTTTCGTTTGCGCTCGCTCTTGGTGATCTTGGCTACTTTGTATTTCGCGTCGGTGAGGTCTGCGCGAAGCTCTTTGGCCTCGGCCTCGTTCGAAATAGTGGCTTTTTTGCCCTCTTTTTGGGTGAGCCGCGCGAAGAAATTGCCGCGCGTTCCGTCGGCCGGTGCGAGCCACGCACCGCAATTCCAATATTCGACGGGCACGAACGCTTCGATTTCGCGCTCGCGATCGACGATGAGCCGCAGCGCCACGCTTTGCACGCGACCCGCCGAAAGCCCAAACGCCAGCTTCGACCAAACCAGCGCCGACACGTCGTAACCGACGATGCGATCGAGCACCCGCCGCGCCCTTTGTGCGTCGTACAAATTCTTGTCGAGCTCGCGCGGATGATCAACGCCGTGCTGAACGCCTTTCTTCGTGATCTCGTGGAACTCGACTCGCTTCGGGGCTTTCACGCCCTTCCGCTTGACGGTGAGCTCTTCGGCGAGATGCCAGGCGATCGCCTCACCTTCACGATCAGGGTCGGTTGCGAGCAGAACTTGGTCGGCGTCGGCTGCTGCGTCTTTGAGCTCGGCCAGGACTTTTTCTTTTCCGACGATGACCTCGTAGGTCTCCTCGAAGCCATGCTCGATATCGATCCCCATCTTCTTGGGGAGGTCTTTGACGTGCCCTTTGGACGCCAGTACCTCGTACTTAGACCCCAGGTACTTTTTGATCGTCTTGGCCTTGGCGGGCGACTCGACGACCACGAGCGTCTTGCTCATCTTTATGATGTCTTTCCGTAAAACATGCAAAATGTGGCTTTAACTAGCAGTAACTACTACGAATTATTTCGTTTACCCCCTGCGGTAATACCCCGGAGGTCCCTCTACTAGTACGTGCTCCAAAGCAAGCGTCAAGAGCGCTGTCGCGGCGGAGCACGGCGAGAGGCCCGCAAGGTCGCACAATTCATCGAGGTGCTCGGGGCGTTCGGTGGCGGCCTCCAAGAGCGCCATTTCCTCTGGCGAGCGATTGACAATTGGCTGTTTTTTACCGGGGTTCGCGACCGCATTGGGGCCGAAGACGGTCGTTAGAAAGTGGGTCTCGCTTTTTAGGATTCTGGCGCCCAACTCGATCTCCAAAAGGGACCCTCCAAAATTCGACATCCAAGGCGGACCGGGCACCACCCAAAGCGGCTTTCCGGTCTTGCGGGCGATGGATGCCGAGCTGCGCGATCCCGATATGAGGCTCGCCTGACCGACGACCACGACATCGGCGAGTCCGATCAAGATGCGGTTGCGCGCCAAAAAATTCTGGGGGCCCGGCCTGCGATCGTGCTCGAAGGGCCAGATGAATGCGCCGCGTCCGGAATCGCGGATGCGGTCGAAGAGGTCTGCATTTTTAGCGGGCGAGGTGAAATCGCTTCCGCATCCCATCACCGCCCAAGTTCGTCCACCGGCGTCCAGCGCGCCTTCGTGCGACGCCCTGTCGATGCCTATCGCTCCTCCGGAAACGACGATCGCGCCATTTTCAGCGCATTTCTTCGCGAGCTTTTTGGTGAAATCCACCGCATCCAGGTCGGCCTCACGGGAGCCGACGAAGGTGATGATCTTCGT
>JBDTFL010000401.1:0-3534 GCA_039937955.1 Polyangiaceae bacterium
GACGGCGTTGGGTCCATCACCGCTTCTATCGATTTGATTCCCGGGTTCGAAATCGGGCCCGGCGGCAAGCCTTCGTGTTTGTATGTATTATACATATTGTCGGCGTCTGCCACGATTTCGTGGGTAATTTTCCCAGTAAATGTCGCACACGACGCGGGCGGCGGGCTCATCACGAGGCATCCGTAACCGGCGGTCGGGTCGCACTGCAAAAGCTTCGGCGTGAATTTTGGGTCACGCAGACGATTCAAAAATACGCCGGCGATGATGGCCCGTTCGTCGTCCACTGCGGCTTCTTTTTCGACCATCGATGCGAGCGTGACGATGTCGCGTTCTGAAAAATGCAGCGATTGCTCGAGATCCAAAATCGTCGGCGCATGGCGATCTTCGGCGGCCGAGTAGCGACGATCGAATTCGATCTTCATCGCCTTCACGAGCACCGCCGGATCGCTGTCTTCGGCAAAATCGTAAGTCGCCGGAAATAGATAACCCTCGAACGAGCTCGCTTCGAGGCGCATCGTTTGCAGCAGCGCAGGATCTTGCGTGGCCTCCAAGAATTTTGCTGCAGCGCAAATCCCCTTCGTTTCAAGGCGTTTTGCGACGTCGAAGCGCGTCCAACCTTCGGGAATCGTGACCTTGTCTTTGGGACCAGCACCAAAACGAAGAACGCGCGCGAGCACGTCGCTCGGCGAAAGCGCGTCGGTGAAAAGATGAAGGCCGGGCGCGATTTTTCCGGCAGCACCACGCACGCGCGCGTAAGCGACGAAGACGGTTGGCGACCGGATGATGCCTGCGGCCGCGAGCTTTTCCGCGAGCGCGTCCGGGCTCTCGGTGCCGGTGAGCTCCAAAGCAATGATGTGGCCGGTTCCCGCGGCCGGCCGTGACGGATACACGACCAGTAAAAGCCCCACCGTAAAGGCAAAGAGCACACCGAGAACGGTGAGGACGTTGGCGACGACCTTCGTCGGTTTGGACGATTCAGAACCGCGTGAAACCGGCTGTTTTTGGCTCGATTTCGTCGCGGTCTTTTTCTTCTTCGGCTGACGGATTTTCATGACGGCTACCTCGCCTCGCGGTTACCCACGAGGTCGAGCGACGCGTCCCTTCAACGTGCAGCGCGCTTCATCATGAATTTTTCGACGCGGTTCATGCCCTTGTAAAAGCTGGTCGGCGCCAAGCGTTTCAAGCGCCACGCCCAGCGGCCGTCGGCTTGCGGAATCACGTAAAGCTCGCCAGCATCTGCGGCGTCGAGCGCGATGCGTGCAACGTCGTCGGCCGTGACCTTCGCGTCGTCCATTGCTTTTTGAGCCATGCGCCGGCCGCGGTCGTCGTCGCTCGCGTGATCGCGCGCGGCATTCAAAATGTTCGTCTTGAAGAATGTGGGGCAGAGAACGGTGACGCCGATGTTGTCTTTTCTCACTTCCGCAAACAGCGTTTCCGACAGCGAAACGACGCCGGCCTTCGACACGTTGTAGGGCGCCATGTTTGGCGCAGACAGCAATCCGGCGGCGGATGCGACGTTGATGATGAATCCGGATTTTTGTTTTTTGAAGCGCTGCACGAACGAGTGACAGCCGTAAATCACGCCGAAAAGGTTCACGCCCATGAGCCAATGCCAGTCGCTCACCGGAACGTCACCGACGCTGCCCACGGTCGCGACGCCCGCGTTGTTCACGATGAGATCCACGCCGCCCATGACTTTTTCGGCGTACGCGGCGAGCGCTTCGACCTCGTCGGCGTTCGAGACGTCGATGCGATAGACCCATGCTTTTGCGCCGCGTGATTCGAGGATTTTGACCGTCTCCGCGGCGTTGGCTTCGTTGATGTCGGCCACGACGACACTGCCGCCTCGCGCCGCGATTTGTGCGCAAAATCCGCGTCCGAGCCCACTTCCGCCGCCCGTCACCACTGCGCGCATCGATTTCGGGAGTCCGTTCATGCGCGCACGATAGCCCAAAAGCCTACGAGAAAAAGAGAGCGCTCAACCGAGCTACGCGAAGGCGTCCAGGGTCAGCGATGCTCTCTTCGGCCTTTTTGCGACTCGATCCAGGCTTGCAAAAGCACGACGGCCGACGCCTCGTCGATGTGGTCTTTCGCTTTCTTTCCGTGCACCTCACTCATTGCGAGATTGCGGCGCGCCTCGACGGTCGTCAGGCGTTCGTCCCAAAGGTCGACCTCGCAGCCCGTCGCGTTGGCGATTCGCTGCGCCATTTCGCGGGCGCGGCGAGCCGAGTCACCCTCCCCACCTTTCATGTCCAAGGGCAGCCCGATCACGAAGCGCTCGATGCTCTCGTCTTCCACGAGCTTGCAGAGTGCACGTATCAATTCAGGCTGATTTTTCCCAGAGATCACGCCTCGCGGATGCGCCATGAGCCCGAGCTCATCGCTTACGGCGACGCCCACGCGAACCTTGCCGAGATCGAGCCCGCAGGCCTTTCCGATCGGCTTACGAGACGGACCAGCGGGCATCGCGGCAGTTTACCTTGACCTCGTGGCCTCCGGAGGGCGATATGAGGCTACTTTCACCAATGGCGCTGCGCGCAATCAAGGGGATGAACGACGTGCTTCCGGCCGACATCGGCCCTTGGCAGCGCATCGAAAGTCTCTATCGCGAAACGATGCGTCGCGCCGGCTTCGGCGAGGTGCGAACGCCGCTCGTGGAGAGCACGTCGCTCTTCGTACGAACCATCGGTGAAGCAACCGACGTCGTCGAAAAAGAGATGTACTCATTTTCGCATCACGACGAGCCGCTCACGTTGCGTCCTGAAGGAACGGCCGGCGCTGCGCGTGCGTATGTCGAGCACGAAATCGCCGCAAAAGAGCCGGTTTCGCGTTGGTATTATGCGGGGCCGATGTTTCGCGCAGAGCGGCCGCAGCGTGGTCGCTATCGCCAATTTTCACAGCTCGGCGCGGAAATTTTCGGTGATGCAGGCCCCGCTTGCGACGCCGAGATGATCGATCTGCTGGTTGGTTTTTTGAAAGAGCTGAAGATCCCGGACGTACGGGTTTTGGTGAACTCGATCGGTGGTCCGAACGTTCGCGTACGGTACAAAGAGGCGCTCGTCGCGTATCTCACGCCGAAAAAAGATTCGCTCTCGACCGACTCGCAGCGCCGTTTGACGATCAATCCGCTGCGCATTTTGGACTCGAAAAATCCTGCCGACGCCGAGGCAATCGCCGGCGCGCCGAATCTCCACGATTCGTTCGAGGACGACGATCGCGCTCATTTTACGGCACTTCAGCGATATCTCGAGGCGCTCGGCACACCGTTCACGATCGAGCATCGTCTCGTGCGCGGGCTCGATTACTACACTCGCACGCTCTTCGAGATCAAAGGTGCGACCGAAAAATTGGGCGCTGGCGACACATTGGTTGGCGGCGGTCGTTACGATGGAATGATCCAAGAGCTCGGCGGTCCAGCGGTTCCAGCGATTGGATTTGCGGCGGGTCTCGAGCGGCTTTTGATCGCCAGCGAAGAGACGAAGCCGGAGCCGATCGCGGACGCGTTCATCGCGCCGCTCGGTGAAAAAGCGATGA
>JBDTFL010000402.1:0-3988 GCA_039937955.1 Polyangiaceae bacterium
CGTCGCCATCGATCAAAACGCCGCGCACTTTTCCGCCGCCGTGCACGATGGCTACTGCACGGTCACCGAGCTCGACCGCGCCGCCGTGTGCCGTAATGCGTTCCACCAAAAAATCCACGAGCTCTTCTTCGCCGCGCGCGAGCTCCATCACGCCGCGCGTCCATGCACCGGAAAGGCGAGCGAGCGCGAGTGACGAGAGCGGCGGATACGCATCGCTCGAAAAACGCGCCGGCACCTCGGCAACGGTTCGATACGGATGCTCGCGCGGAAATTCGGCGAGCAAATCGGCCGGCGCTTCATGACGACGATCGCGCGGCAAATGGGGAAGCATGGCAAGTGCGCTGGCCGTTTCTCTCCGCTCCCAAAATGTGCCGGGCGGCCAAACGACGTCGCGCTCGAACGCAGTGTCGACCGCGGCATTCGCGCGCGCGAGCTCTTGCATCAAGTCGTCGATGATGCGACGAACACCCGGAAATTCTCGGTCGATTTCCATTCCGAAGCGCTCGGCCTCGGGCGGCATGTCGAGACGACGCCCCGGCGAAAGCACCTGGAACATCGGGTCGAGCGGCGTGACGCGACGACGAAATGTTTGCGACTGCGCGAGCTCCGCGACGATGCGCGTCCACGCGGGCGAGCTCGACGTCAAGAACGTGAACGGACGCCGCGCGAGCGGGAGACCCTCGTACGAATACGACGCCGGCCGATAGCCTTGGCCCAGCACCAGCACCCGCCACGATCGACGCGCGAGGAGCGCCGCCGTCGCAAGCGCGCCGAGCCCCGCGCCGAGAACGACGACGTCGTAGTGCTTGTCCATCGCGTGCGGAGCATTAGCCGATCACAGAAGAATGCGCACCGGTCATCCGAAACGGCGAATGAGCGCGAAAATCAGAACCGCGAGCCCGCCGAAGAAGATGAGGCGCATCTGGATGCGGCCGATGGCCGAGCTCGGACGCAAGCGACTCGAGCCATCGTCGAACAGCGTCTGGAGCGTGTAGCGCGCCATCTGTTTCTCGATGAGACCCGTCGCCAAACCGCGACGAAACGTGAGGAGCACAGTGCCGGATGGAGCGTCGACCCAAATCTCGCGCGGCAACCGCGTGAAGAACGTGGTGACGAACGCAAATCGCCCAAAGTACGTAAATCCTAGCTTCTCGGCGATCGTGCGAAGCTCCGGCAAGCTGACCATCGCGCCGTCGGATGCCGCATACAAACCGAACGGAGTGGTCGCAAGATGAAATAAAAACGATGCCGGCTCGGCGGCTTCGAGCTTGTCCATCGCCGACTTCGCGTCGACGCGCGGAACGATTTCGGACGGCTCTCGGAACGGTTCTTCCATTTTTCGATCTTACGAAATGCGCACGCGCGGACGCGTCTCTGCTGTTCCCGGCGTCACCGAAATTTTTCCTTGAGCGGCCCACTGCAGCACGCGAGAGAGCAGCTTGTGCTCCTCGACCAAGATGCGTTTCGCGAGCGCGACGTCGTCGTCCCCCTCTTCGACCGGCACGACGGCTTGCGCGATGATCGGTCCGGTGTCGGTGCCGGCATCGACGAAGTGAACCGTGCAGCCCGAGATTTTCACGCCGTACGCGACCGCATCTTTGTGCGCGTGCGCGCCGGGAAATGCGGGCAAGAGCGCAGGGTGAATGTTGATCACCTTCATCGGATACGCGTCGAGCAACGTCGGCGTGACGATGCGTATGAAGCCCGCCAGCACGACGTAATCGACGCCGTGCTTTTTCAAGACGTCGACGACGCTCTGATCGAATGCGCTGCGGTCGGCGAATTTTTTGTGGTCGATGAAGACCGCGGGAACGTTGCGCGCGCGCGCGCGATCGAGACCGGTAGCTTGTTCTTTGTTGGAGATGACGACCGCAACTTGCGCGTCGAGCGTTTTCTTTTCAATGGATTCGAAAATGGCGCCGAGGTTGGTGCCGCTCCCCGAGACCAAAACCCCCAAACGAATCACGGGTACACCACACGTGCTTCAAACGCCGTGTTCTCAGGCATTTTGGTGACCACGCCCAGCTGAAAGGGCTTCTCGCCTTCGCCGCGCAAGATGTCCATCGCGTCTTTGACGTCTTCTTTTGAAACGAAAAATACGAAGCCCACGCCGTAGTTGAAGGCACGCCGCATCTCTTCTTTTTCGACCGGGCCACCCTTCGCAATCAAATCGAAGATGGGCGCATGCGACGGCTCTTCGGAGATCACCAAACCCAGATCATCTGGCAACACGCGCGGCACATTTCCGGGAAGGCCTCCGCCCGTGATGTGGCTCATCGCGCGAATGTCGATGCCGGCCTCCAGCAGCGTGCGCGCAGCCCGCGCATACAGACGCGTCGGCGCGAGCAATGCTTCGGCGAGCGTGCCTCCGCCGAGCGATGAAATGGTGTCGTTCAAATTCAGCTTCATCTGCTCGAGCAGCACGCGACGCGCGAGTGAGTAGCCGTTGGAGTGCAGACCGCTCGAAGGCAAACCGATCGCGACATCTCCGGCGATGACGCGTTTGCCGTCGATGATCTTTTTGCGTGCGACGACGCCGACTGAAAATCCGGCGAGGTCGTAGTCGCCTTCTTGGTACATGCCGGGCATCTCCGCCGTTTCGCCGCCGACCAATGCGCAGCCGCACTCTTTGCATGCGCGCGCGATGCCGGCGATGACGCGCTCGGCGATGTCGACGTTCAATTTTCCGGTCGCAAAATAATCCAAAAAGAAGAGCGGACGCGCGCCGGTGGTGATCACGTCGTTCACGCACATGCCGACGAGGTCCTGTCCGATCGTGTCATGAAAGCCCGATAAAATAGCCACTTTGAGCTTCGTGCCGACGCCGTCGGTGCCGCTGACCATCACCGGATCCTCGATGCCGGTGGGCACTGCGACGAGGCTCGCAAATCCGCCGACGTCACCGAGCACCTCGGCGATGCGCGTGGCCTTTGCGTATGGCTTCAATCGTTCGACGAGCTCGTCGCCGGCGTCGATGTCGACTCCGGAATCTTTGTAGGTGACACCCATTGTTTTTCCTGGCGGCGAATAGGCCACGATCAAAAGCGGACTTCAACGGGCACGGTCACAGGCTCGCTGCTCACGCGCCAATCGCCGACGGCTGCGGTGGCATCGCTTCCCCAACAGCGCGTGACCTCTTCGGTGCGCAAACACGTGAAGCCGTTGCCGGCGATGAGGTCTTTCACTTCGTATTGTCCGGAGACGCGCACGGGCTCGGTGCGCTCGCTGCGGGTGCCGTCCGCCAATTCGGATTGTGCGTTGTCGCCCCAACAGAGCACGATGCCGTCGGAGAGGATCGCGCAGGAATGTGTTTCGCCGAGCGCGACTTTGGCGACCGACGTGAGCGTCTCGACGGAGCGTGGAGTCGATCGCGCGTCGTGCGTTCCGTCGCCGAGCTGTCCATGCGTGTTGTCGCCCCAACACGAGAGCGTGCGGTCGCTGAGAAGTGCGCACGTGTGCATTGCGCCCGCGAAAATCGAAACCGCGCGCGGCAAGCCTCGCACGAGCGTGGGCGTATTTCGCGATTCGTTCGTGCCGTCGCCCAGCTGGCCTTTGGAGTTGTCCCCCCAGCAGCGAATGGTGCCGTCTTCGGAGAGCGCGCAGGTGTGAGCGACACCGACTGCAACCTGCGAAGCCTTCAGGATCTGCTGTATTTTGAGGGGTTTGGCGCTGTCGTCCAAATTTCCAGAGCCGAGCTCGCCGTGCGCATTTTCACCGAAGCACACGATGCCGCCGGTGGATGTGATGCCGCACGCATGCGAAGCGCCGAGCGCGAATTCGGTGATGTTCGCGACGCCATCGAGATCGAACGGAATCGTTTTTTTCGTGGCGCTCGAGAGCTCGCCCCAACATTGCGATGTGCCGCCTTGAAGAAGGGCACACGTCATCGAGCCGCCCGCGAAGAGCGTGACGACCGCGGCGCGCGGCGCGAGTGTTTGCGGACGCAGCACCACTTTCTGATCGGAAGGTCCCGATTGCCCGTGCGTGT
>JBDTFL010000403.1:0-7252 GCA_039937955.1 Polyangiaceae bacterium
GAATTTCGAAATCAGATAGGCAACGCGGCCCTTCATGACGCCCGGTGTGTACGGCGGTGACATGTTCACGATCGCGCCGCCGCCCCGTTTTTTCATGTGCGGAAGCACGTATTGCGCGCACAAGAACGACGCGCGCACGTTCACATCCATCACGAGCGAAAACCGTTTCGAAGGCGTCGTCTCGACCGGCGCCCAAAAAAGCGCGCCCGCGTTGTTGATCAAAATGTCGATGCCGCCGAGCTCTTTGGCGGTGCGCTCGGTCAACGCCGCGATCTGATCTTCGTCGCGCACGTCAGTCGGTTGCACATAAGCCTTGCCGCCGGCAGCCTCAATTTCTTTGCGAACGTCGTCGAGCGTTCCAGGAAGCTTCGGGTTGGGCTCGGTCGTTTTGGATGCGAGGACGACCTTCGCGCCTTCTTTTGCAAAGCGGATCGCAATGGCTTTGCCGATACCGCGCGACGCACCCGTCACGATCGCAATTTTTCCTTCGAGCTTTCCCACGTTTTTCTCCTCCAAGCGGCTCGCGTTACGCATCCGCGTTCGGAACGTGTTTGATGTAACGTGATCAGCCCGCGACCATGAAGCGAAATGTTTTGGCCGATCAAACGCCGCTCACCAAGCTCGTCGCCTCTACGATTTCCGGCGAAAATCCCCGACCGCTGTACGCGTTTTTGTGCCGAACCTCGCACTTGCCGGGGCCGTAGGCAAATCTCGAGCTCGCGCGCATCTTCGCAACTATGTGCACTATGCACGGGTCCAAAGGCGAGAAGCTCGCGCGGACCATGGCCGAGCTCGACGCCGACGAAGCACCGGGCGGAACCGAGCTCGAATTTTTGCCGGTGTGCGGTGTGCTCGCTGCGGCAGCGTGTGCTCTGGCGAACCCGAAGAGCCAAGCCGACCTCCTCGACGTCCTTCATGATCGCGCCGACGATCTCCGTTATCGCGTGCGCGACGCCGTGGTGGAGGGGCTCGCAAAGCTCGGCAGCACGGGAGGCGACGCGCTCGCGCTCGACGTCGCTTCGTGGATGGACGGGTATTTCCACGCTGCCGCGATCATTCGTGCTCTCGCCAATGAAGCATGGCTTCCGCAGTTGCACGACGCGGCCGTCGTTTCGATGCGCCTCGACGAAGCATTCGCGCTCGCGAAAGATGCACCGCGCGCCGCCGCTCGCTATCCGGGTCGCAAAGCGTTGATCGACGCTCTCAGCATCTCGACGGGTCTCATCGCGAATCGATTTGGTGTTCGCGTGTTCGACCTGATCGAAAAATGGGCCAAGATCGTGGACCCCGATCTTCGCGTCGCCATCGAGAAAATGATCAGCTCAAAAACGCTCGTCGCGCGTTATCGCGCGGACGTCGACCGCGTTCGAGCAGCGATGAAAGCCAGCGCACCTGTGGCCCGCGATCCTCGCTCCTACGTCGGCGAAACGCGCCAACGCGGAAAAAAGCGGTAGATCGTCAGTTTTTCTCGATCATCGTTTGGAGATGGGCCCGCGATCGGGTCGCGGGCGCGCCGTCGCGTCGTCGATGATTTTCGTACCCGCAGCAGCACGCGCCGACTTCTGTTGCAGCGTCGCGTGATCGACTACCGCGTGCCCCTCGAGTAAATCCAGATATTCCAAATCGAGCGTGCCGCCGCTCGGCAAAATGAAAATCCCGAACAAGTGCGCTTGCCGTTGCACCTCTTGAACGAGCGCCCGCGGAACGTGCAGCGACGCATGCGTGAGCAAGTGAATGACGATGTCGCGTGGCTCGCGTGACCGCATGAGCGCGATCTCGGTGGCGAGCTGCGCAAACACCCGTGCCGGATTTCGTCCACGTTCCCCTTTGAAGCCGAGCAAATACGCTGCCGGCAACTGTCCCTGACGCGGACGCTGAATGTCGTAGAGACGCGAATCGAAGAAGCGCATCACCACCTCTTCACCGGAGAGTTGCAGCTTTTTTCCCAGCGCAATCGCAACGCCGCGCGCAAACACTTGTCGCTCGCCGCGCATCGACGCCGACGCATCGATCAACAAAATGTGCAGACGCTTCGAGTCGTCGGAAGCCTGTTCACGTGTATAATACAATATCTCGTTGTCGATGATGCGTCGGCCAAGCTCCTCGTCGTCCCACGCCAATTCGGTGAGCACCATCGAGTCGAGTGAACCGGTCGGACCAACACCCGCATAACCGTGCGACGCATGCGTGCCGGTCGCTTTCGTGCGACGCGTTTCCAAAACGCTGGGCAGAAGCTCGAGCGAAAAATTCACGATGTCGTTGGCGGCGGCGCTCGAAATCGCTGCGAGGAGATCGACGTGAGCGAGCGCACCGGCTGCCGACGTTTCAGGTCCGAGCATGCCCAGCAAACGAAGCGTGTCCAAATCCAGCGCGTCGGCCAGCGTGAGAACGTACAGGCGCGATCGCGCGAGCGTCTCGAGCATCGCCGTTTCGAAATTGCGATTCACCGCTAAAAATAAGCTCAAAAGCTGCGGCTCGAGATCGCGCACGAGCTCTGGCTCGAGCGGCGTCAGTGCTTCGTACGGGGCTTTTACTTTTGCGCGTTCGTGGACGATGCTGAGCAAACGCGCGAGCACCACTACGATCAGATCATCGGACAGCCGCATCGTGCGCGCGCGGTTCGACGCTTCACTCTGCGCAACCTCGTCGACGAGCTCCGCATAGCCGCGATGCAGCTCGAGCAAGACCTCCGAGCGCGTACCGACGGAGCTCATCGCCGGACGCGCGCCGATCAAAAGTTGATCGCGCGGCGCACCGAGCAAGAGACCCAAGTCATGCACCATGAAAAATGGCAGATGCAGACCGAGCCGCGCCAGATCGCGATACCAGCGCAAAGCACGCACGATCATCATGGGCGACGCCGCACGCACCACGCTGAGCACGAGCGACCCGAGTGGGCCCGCGATGTTCGGATTTTTCAGATTGCGTGCGTCAACCGGCATCGGCTTCCTGAACCAGACGCTCTAAATGCCGCCGGTGGGAGCGCGCAGCAACTTTACTTTGCCCTGCAAGCGCTTCGAGACCCACATGTTGTTCTTGTCGTCGACGATGACGGCACCCACGTCGTCGAGCGATTCGACGAGATCCAGGCCTTTTTTAGGCCCTAAAATGAAAACCGCATCGTCGATTGCGTCGGCTTGATATGCGGTGGGCGCATAGATGGTGACGCTGCGCGATGCGGTTGCGGGGAAGCCGGTGCGTGGGTCGATGATGTGGTGATAGCGCTTATTTCCGATCACGTAGCTGCGCTCGTAGTCGCCGGCGGTGGAAAACGCGTGGTCGCTCAAATCGATCATCGCGAAGTACGAGCCGTCGGGTCCGCGTGGATCACGGATGCCGGCTTGCCACGCGGTGCCGTCGGGCTTTCGTCCGCGCGCGAAAAGATCGCCGCCCGCTTGCACGTAAAAAGCTTCGAGCCCTGCGTCGGCCAAAATTTTTGCGGCCTTGTCGACCGCGTAGCCTTTGGCGATCCCGCCGAGTGAAATTTTCGTTCCGACTTGGTCGATGAAGATCGTTTGCGCCGCCTCGTCCAAGTGCACGTGCTTGTAACCGACGAGGGGGAGCTTCGCTTTCACCTGATCGGCGGTCGGTGGATGCGGATCCAAATCCTCGTCGAACTTCCACAAGCCGTGCAGGCTCTCGAACGTGATGTCGAACGTGCCGCTCGAAATGTCGCTCGTGTGCAATGACTCTTTGACGACCGCAAATGTTTCCGGATCGACTTTAACCTTATTTTTGCCTGCTTCCGCGTTCACCTTCGACAAGTCGCTGTCCGGCCGCCACGTGGTCATCAGCGTTTCGATGCGCTGAATTTCTGCGGTCGCCGCGTCGAACGCGCGATGCGCCGCATCGGCATTCACCTTCGGCGTCGTGTACGCGGCGTAACCGAGGTGCGTGCCCATTGCGTGTGCTTCACCACTGACTTTTTCGGTTCGAAACGGTCCATCGATGAGCGTGACGACGGTTGGTGCGGTGCTCGGTGCCGCGCTCGGTGCGGCAACCTGATCGGCGGTCGCGCTCGCCTCCAGCGTCGGACGATGCGGCTCGGGCGCCGTTTGCGACGATTCCTGACAAGCCGCGACCGCGAAAAGCGAAAGGAAGATTGCCGCACGACGCATCGCCGTCATCACAACACTTTCCTGAAATCGATTGGCTGAATTCTATTTGCCGGAAAATTTCGGCGCGCGCTTCTCGGCAAACGCACCGACTGCCTCGAACAAATCATGTGACGCAAGGAATGCCGAGTTCCACACTGCAACGAAGCGCTCCCCATCCGCGATGCTTTTGTCTGCGCAATAATTCATGACTTCTTTCACTCCTTGCACGACCAGCGGCGGATTTTTCGCCATGCGTTTCGCCATCGCGCGCGCGGCTTCCAAAAGCGCATTTTCATCCTCGTATATGTGATTCACGAGACCGATGCGCAGCGCTTCGCTCGCGTCGATGTCGTCTCCGGTGAGCGCCAGCTCGCGGGTCATTCCTTGTCCGATGAGACGCGGAAGTCGTTGCAAGCTTCCGAGATCCGCCACCATCGCGACCTTCACCTCACGCACGCTCAGCCTCGCGTCTTTGGACGCGAGCCTCACGTCGCACGCCGATGCGATGTCGATGCCGCCGCCGATGCACCATCCGGCGATCGCGCAAATGACCGGTTTTTTGCAGCGTTCGATGGAGTCGGGCGCACGTTGCAACTGTCCAACGAGCGCGAGCAGCTTGGTGCGTTCAGCCGCGAGAATTTCGCCGGTGGTGAGCGGCCCGAGCTCGCTCATCATCGATCGCAAATCCAAACCGAACGAAAACGTGCCGCCGTTGCCTCGCAAAATAATCGCGCGCACTTCTGGATCGCGATCGAGCGCGTCGAAGACCTCCGGGCATTCACGCCAAAAGTCGGGACCCATTGCGTTCCCCTTTCCGGGTCCGCGCAGAACTACCTCGGCGATGGCATCTTTCTTTTCTACTGTGATCGCGACCGACGTCATTCGAAGCAACGTAAGCGAACGCGTGGACGTGCGAAACTGCAGATCCACACGGCTAATCGATATGGGAAAGAAAAAACCTCAAATCTCGGTACGAGCCGCACGACGCGCAGGTGAGCGTGCTTCGGTGAAGCTGGCGGATGCGGGAGCGAAATTGGCGCGGCTCGAGGCTGGCGGATCTCCCGAAAATCCGATCGAGCTCGAAAGCGCATCGTTGGTCGAGCCGGTCGCGACGGGCATTCCGTGCGCGCGTTGTGGCGGACATTTGCGGGTAGACGATCACACGGCGGAAAAAATAAACGGTGCGCTCTTGCGAGTGGTGCACGCGCGTTGCCATCAGTGTGGCTCGCCGCGCGTTTTGTACATGCGCATTCTGTCGGCGCTGCCCAACTAGGCGCTGTTGACAAGCGACGCTCGGTGAACGAGCGTTTCGCATGCCGATCGAGAACGAAATCGTGCGCGTGCTCGACGCCACCGTCGATGCAGAGGCAGCGTCGCTCGAAGATCTCGCGCTGAAAATTCACGCGTCACCCGAGCTGCGTTTCGAGGAGCACAAGGCCGCCGCGTGGATCGGTGAGCTCGTCGAAAATCGTGGATTCAAGGTCGAGCGTGGCCTCGCTGGAATGCCCACTTCGTTCCGCGCGCGCGCCGGAAAATCAGGCGGACCGAAAATCGCGATCTTGGCGGAGTACGACGCATTGCCCGACATCGGACATGCGTGCGGCCACAATTTGATCGCCGCGTCGGCGGTCGGCGCATTCTTCGCGATCGCCAGAGTGGCTGAAAAACTCGGCGGAGAAGCGATCTTGCTCGGCACGCCGGCTGAAGAAGGCGGCGGCGGCAAAATCAAATTGATCGACGCCGGCGCGTTCGAGGACGTCGCTGCCGCGATGATGTTCCACCCCTTCGATCGCGATTTGCTCGCACACCCCGCCCTCGCGAATTCCTACGTCAGGTTGGATTTTCATGGTCGCCCATCACACGCCGCCGCAGCTCCGCATGAAGGCAAGAGCGCGCTCACCGCATGCATGGACGCATTCCGTTTGATCGACGGCCAACGCGTGCACTTCAAAGACGGCGTCCGCGTTCACGGCTACATCACGCGCGGCGGCAAAGCGGTAAACATCATCGTCGAAGATGCCTCCGCTGAATTCAGTGTGCGCGCGCGCGACGCTGCCGAGCTCGAACGCGTCACGAAAATCGTCGAACGATGCGCACGCGGCGCGGCATTGGCGAGTGACGTGTCGGTCAATGTGCAAGCACGCGCCGGCTATCGCGACATGAAAAACAACATGGCAATCGCGAAGAAATTCGGGGAGCACTTTGCGGCGCTCGGACGAAAACCTCGCGATGGTGATCCGCGCGTGGGAGCCGGCAGCACCGACATGGGCGACGTCTCGCATGTCGTTCCCTCCATTCATCCTTATGCCGCCGTCGTCGACGAAGGCGGCCCGCTCATTCACACGCGCGAGTTCGCGGAGGCCACGAAGAGCGCACGCGGAATAGAAACGGCGCTCGTGGTGTCCAAAGCGATGGCGCGAACGGCAGCCGAAATCATGAGTGATCCGAAGCTCCGCGAACAGATGAACGACGAGTGGCGATCCGCGTAACCGCGGCAAAAAAATACGCGAGGCTCGTTGCGATTTCGATCGCAGCGTCGGCGCATCCAGCTCTCGCCCAGAGTGCATCGCCGCCGCCACTCGTTGCGCCTCACGCGCTCCGTGCCGGTGAGGTTCCGTATCCGAGCGGCGCAAGCACCGAAGCGGTCGTCATCGTCGAGCTGCTCATCGACGTTTCCGGAAATGTGCAAGATGCACGCATCGTCCAAGGCGAAGATCCATTTGCCTCGGCGGTCGTCGCAGCCGCGCGCGATTGGAAATTCGACCCGGCGAAACGTGGCGACATCACGGTCGCTGCAAAAGTGCGCATGCGAATTTTGTTTCGACCGCCGGAAACGAGACCCGCCCCGGCGAGACCGGCAATCGAATCGCGATCGCATTCATCCGACAAAAATAGCCAAATCGACGAGGTGACCGTTCAAGGCCATCACGAAGAAGCCGGAGAAATTTCCGTTAGCGCCGGTGAGGTTCGACAAATGCCGGGCGCGTTCGGCGATGCGTTTCGCGCAGTCGACTCGTTTCCCGGTGTGACGCCAATGGCGAGCGGCGTGCCATTTTTCTTCGTGCGCGGCGCCCCGCCTGGTGACACCGGATATTTTTTGGATGGTCTGCGTTTGCCGCTTTTGTTTCACGTCGGCGTCGGGCCGAGCGTCATTC
>JBDTFL010000404.1:0-3373 GCA_039937955.1 Polyangiaceae bacterium
CTCGCAGTAGAAGTAACGCCCGCCTGCGCGCAGCACGCCCGTGACAACCGCGAACGCGAGCACGAGAGCCCCGAAGCTGACCGCGACGCGGCGAAGCGATCTACCCATCCTCGACGTCGCTGATCGCGGCCGGTTCATCTCCCGGTAAGAATAGCCGCCGGTGACGGTACTTCGCAAGGTGAGCCACGGAACCATCCGTGACGTCGATGCCGCGTTTCAAATCGTCAGTGACTCCGTCAGGATTTTTAAATTTGCCGCGAATGCCAACCGATCGCGCTTTGCCGGAGTCCGCTTGCGGTGCTACTCGCACGCCACATGGGTCGGGTCAGGATCGGAGCACTGCTCGCAATCACAACGCTGTTCTTCGTTTTCGCCGCGGCGTGTGGCGGCGGCGATAGCTCCGCGCCGTCAAAGCCCTCGCCGAGCGATGCGGGCGTCGAAGCGAGCCCGCCGCGCAACGACACGCCGTATTGCGCGAACGGTCGGCCCACCGTTTCGTATCCGAACGCGACACCGGGCTTCGCGATCCTCGACACGCTGGCCGACATCACGTTCGCCGGCATGGACGCGAAGGGACCGCGCAACGTTTCACTCCACGATTATTTCGAGCCGTGTGCTTCGCAATCCAAGCTCGTCGTCATTCGAGTGAGCGCAGGTTGGTGCGGCACGTGTCGATGGCACGTCGCGCACACCCGAGAGCTCACATCACTCGATGTCGGCTCGCGATTGGAAATTCTGGATCTGATCGTCGCTGGGGATCAAAATCTTCCGCCGACGGTCGCCGATCTCACGGTTTGGAAATCACGGATCGATGCTCCGCAAACGCTCGCCGCGGATCCGACATTTGCGCTCGGCCCGATCACGCAAGATCCGATGCCGCTGCCGCTCATCGTGCTCGTCGACACCCGCACGATGACCATTCGCAACTACTTGGACAACCCCGGCCCTGACCTGCTCGCGCTGCGCATTCATCAGGAGATCGACGGGCTCGATCATGTGCCGGAGCCTGTTGGATCGCCGCCGCAAGTGTTCGACGATCTCTACACGCGCGATCAATGGGACGAGCTCCACGACATGGCGATGCCCGGTCCGCCTCCTCCAGATCCAACCAATGCGCACGCGGACGATGCGGCCGCGGCAACTCTCGGCGAGCAACTTTTTTCGGACACGACTCTTTCTCCTTCCAACACGGTTTCGTGCGCCACGTGCCATGATCCGGCGAAGTCCTATGCGGATGGAAAGGCGCAAGCTGTCGGCGTCGCGACTGGCGATCGAAACGCGCCATCGCTTTTGCTGGCGAGCTATTCGCCGTGGCAATTTTGGGACGGGCGCGCGGACTCGCAATGGATGCAGGCAACCGGACCGCTCGAAAATGCGAAGGAGTTCAACTCGTCGCGGCTGTTCGTCGCGCATGCCATCAGTGATCGCTACAACGCGAGTTACGCCGCGATTTTTGGTGCGCTTCCGGACTTGAGCAACGCCGCGCAATTTCCGGCGAGCGGCAAACCCGGTGATGCCAGTTGGACCGGAATGGCGCCCGCAGATCAAGCGGCTGTCACGACGATCTACTCGAACGTCGGAAAGTCGATCGAAGCCTTCGAGCGAACGCTGCGCGTGCAACCGAACGCGCTTGATGCGTACATCGGGGGAAATCTCGCGGCGCTGACAACCGATCAAAAGACAGGCTTGACCGCGTTTTTCATCACTGGGTGCGTGCAGTGTCATTGGGGACCACGCATGACGGACGATGCATTTCACGTCACACGTTTTCCGACAGGCCGGCAAGACGGCGCCGCAGATCGCGGGCGCATCGACGGAATTCCGCTCCTGCTTGCCAGCGAATTTTTGGAGACTGGTGTGAACAGCGATTCTAAAACCGACTCGCATGGTCTTGCGTCGCTCGTCGCTGCACCATCGACGCTCGGCGCTTTCAAAACGCCGCCGCTGCGAGGCGTTGCCGACACCGCTCCTTACGGGCACGGCGGAACACTCGGGGCGCTCATCTCGGTCGCGAAAAATTACGGAACCGCGGGCCTTCCCACGTCGGACACAAGCGCGGTCGGTGTGAGCGAGCCGTGGCTTCCGAAATTCGACAGCCAAAACCAGCAACAGCTTCCAACGTTCTTGTCGGTGCTAACGGCTCCGCGCGCGCCCTAAAGCAGCGAACTGCATCCACTGCAAAGGCAAATCGAAGCCATGGGCGCGCAGTTGGGCTCCTGGCTCGGCTGGACAGGGTGGACGGTAAGGTCCAAAGTACGGTAGTGGAAAAAAGACCTTACCGACGACCTTCTCGTGGCCAATCCGAAGGCACTCCTCGGGGCATGGAGCCGTTCGTTCTCCTCGAGCTGGCGCGCGGCCCCGCGCACGGATACCAACTCGCTCAAGCCATTGCGGCGCTGGGGTTTCGTCGAATCGCCGACGATGCCTCGGTCCTCTACAAGCTTCTACGTGCCCTCGAAGAAGAAGGCTATGCGGTCTCCTCCTGGGAGACAGTCGAATCGGGGCCACCGCGACGGATGTACGAGCTGACGACAAAGGGAGAGGCGTATCTCTGCTCGCGCGCCGATGACGTCGTTCGCCAACGCAAACGTTTGGACATTTTTATCGAAGGGTTTCGGCGCGTGAAGCGAAAGCTCGCGCACGGCGTCCGCGAGTCGCCGCGTAGGTCGGGATCGGCCACGGGAAAAGAGACCTCTCATGAGTGATCCGAATCGAGACTCGGACGCCCCGTTCGATCGGAGGACGTTCATGAAGGCGACCGCCGGTACGCTTGCCATCGGGGCCCTTCCAATCGTGGCCGCTGGGTGCACGACGCATGAGTCGTCCGCGGGGCCACCTTTGGCACCATCCGTCGATCCGAAACTCGTCCGTGTAGCGAGCGTTTCGACTGCCGTGGAAGGAAATCTACTTCCGATATTGATCGCCGACTTCGAGCACACGAGTGACATTCGCGTGGAGCTGACGTCGTCCGAGGACCTTTACGATCTCGCGCGCTCCGGCAAAGCAGATCTTGCCGTCTCGCATTATGGTCACAGGCAGGCCGAAGATTTCGTCATGGGTGGTTTCGGCGAATGGCCCCGCACGCTCTTCAGCAACCAGATGGCGCTTCTCGGACCGCCGTCCGACCCCGCGAAAATCAGAGGATTGGTCGACGCCGCCGAAGCGTTTCGCCGAATCGCGCAAACGAAGAGCCTGTTCGTGGTGAACGCGATCGAGGGCGTTGGCTATCTCGCGGAAATTCTGTGGAATGCGGCTGGTAGGCCGGATCGCGCCGGTTGGTTCAGCGACGAAGGGCTTCGCAAAGACGCGGCTATCCTCGCCGCGTCCGAGCGCGGAGCTTACGCATTTTGGGGACTCACCCCTTTTCTCCGAC
>JBDTFL010000405.1:0-4204 GCA_039937955.1 Polyangiaceae bacterium
TCGATCTTCACATCGCCCTTCAAATCCGCGGTAATTCGCAGGGAATCCTGCGCCAGCGTCGCATCAGTCACTGTGAAAGAAATATTTCCCCGAATCTGCGACGGCTCTTGGCGCACATCGAGGTCGCCATCCAAGCGCACTGGCCCCGTTGCCCAAATCGAATCTTTTTCGTTCGGGGCGATCCATCGCTCGAGCGATTTCGTCTGCACGTTCGTCGCGTGAAAATGAAACGACGCGTCGTCGAAGCCATGCGCGATTCGCAGCTTGCGGCTCGTGATCTCGGTTTGCAGATTTGCGGTGGCGGGAGGTGCGCCTGCTTTCGACACCAGCAAGTCTTCGGTTCTCACCCGACCAACGAGGGTCGCAGTTTCATCCACGTCGAACGTCGCGGTTGCAGCCGTCTTCACCGCGAGCTGCAGCGCGGCGCTCGACACACGAATCGTCGTCTGCGAGATCGCGGCGTCGGCATGCGATCCGGTAGCCAGCACCCCGTGATCGAGTCGGGCGTCGGTATGCAGCGTGACGTCACCGCCGCTCAAACGGGCTGTTTTCAAGCTCAAAAGATGATCAACACCATCGAGCGAAATGGTCGCTGACAATTTTGCGCTGGCCGAAAACTGATCGAACACCTCCAGACCCTTCGGAGCACGAACGTCGAACGGAAAAATTCGAAGCGTGACCTCGCCGTTCAAACCGTTCGCGATCGGCAGGTTGCCTTCCTTCACGTCGACATTCGTGATGTCGATTTGCGACGGCCCGAGGTCGAGCTCGCGCAGCGGCTTGAAGAACCAGCGGCCCGTCACGCGGACGTCGCCGGTGGCGCGCACGGTATCGACCCAAACTTCGCGAATGTGATCCGCGGTGACCTCTTCGAGATCGACGGACCACAAGTTGTAATCTTTGTCCGTAGGCGGCGGAGGAATCGGAATTTGGAGCGGCGGATCCGAGAATCCCGGAATGCGCGGCAGGCTCGTGAGCAAATCCGGAGTGATTTCTCCAGGCGCGAAACGCGTTCGCACGACGAAGCTCACGCCGTTCGCATGCGTTTCCGACGTATGAATACGCTGTCTCGCGAAATCCCAAGGCCAGACGAACGTGTCCGCGTGGTCGACCGTAAGGAGCCACTGCACGTGACTGTCGCTGCCGCGCACTGTGAGGTTGTCGACGTGAACACGAAGCGGAAACCACGAGTACGCGGACTCGTATTCCATCGTCATCGCCTGCGGATCGAAGGCCATCAAGCTCTTGAACAGATTCGTCTTCAAGAAGACGTTCCCGCCGACCACGAGGAAGACGTAGAGCACGGCCAAACCAATCGCGATGCGTTTGGCCCAACGGCGCGCGCGTGATGATGCAATCCCCTTCGACGGATTTTTTTTCGCTTCGTCAGATGAAGATGGAATCGTGATCACGGCCTGGTTTCCGCGACCTCTGCATAGGATGAGCCATTACTCGTGCTCCGAGGCATTCGCTTTGCAGATGGATTGCCCCGGAGGTCAGCCATGTTGCCCGAAACGCCGAAAAAGAAAGCGGACGAGACCGAGAAGGATGTCGGGTTCGGGCAGTCGCACGGCTACGATCGCGAGCACGGCGGCCCGAGTGGACCAGGCGACGCACCCGCAAAGCCGCAGCCTAAGGCACCGGCGAACGGCGCGAAAACCGCACCCGTGTCCGATGCATTTCGTCGCGAGTGTCGCGATTCGCGACGGATAGCTCGCGACGGGGTTCTCGAGAATGGAGGCGCACGTGTGGATTGAAGCCGTTGTCGCAAAAGAGGATTTGATTCGCGTTGCTCACAAGTTCGCGCCTTTGGAGCTCAAATTGGGCGACGCAGGCGGAACGCTGCGACTCGAGGATCCCTCGGAAATTTCCCTGATTCCGACGGTCGGTCTGCACTTGCAGTGCACCGCACATCTCCATTGGCCAGTCCTCGGGATGAAGATCCCGGTGACCATCAAGCCGCTCATCGTGCGTGTGATTCCAGAAATCGACAAACGAGAGAAAGGTGACGCGCTCGTCTTCAAGCTGCAGATCGAGCATGCGGACGTTGCGACGGTCCCTACGATCATCGACAACGAGATCACCAACCTCATCAACCGCGAGCTGATCAAGAAGAAGGTCGACTTCGCGTTCCACTTCGCCGACGTATTGTCGCATGAGTTCGCTCTCTCCAAAGTGCTCCCGCAAATTCGATCGCTCGGATTGAAGGTCGTCGGCGGCAACGTGCGGGTGACCGAAGACGCGTTCGTTCTTTGTGTTTCCATCGAAGCGAACGTCACGCGCGAGTCGGAGCAAGCAGAAGGCTCAGAAGAAGTCACCAAGCCTGACTCAGAACAGGGCAAACAACGCGACGAGCACGTCGCTTAGATCGACCGACGAGGAGACACCCGAATGAAAACGTTGATCCCCTTCTTATGCATCTGTGCGATGACTGCAGCGTGCGCGAGCGGCACGACCGGCGCGCCGAAAACGGAAATGCCGTCTACGACGCAGACCACTGGCGCGCCCGCCGACACGAATGTGCCGAGCGACGACATGCCGATTGTGCCGCTGAGCACGACGAGCCCGACGACGAATCCGCCGTCCGCGTCGATGAAAAACACGACGTCGCAGTCCCCTGGCGACGCCCCCACGCCGGTGACTCCGCCTGCGTCGATGACGCCTTGATTGCCACGCGCGCCTGCCCACGCGCGGCGATCGCCTACAAATCAGCCGTATTCACCGACGGCATTTCAGTTGTAGAACTTTGCCACACCCTTGGCGCATGAGGAGAATTGCCACAAGTCGCTCACAAATTCGGCTGCTAGTTTTTTTAAATGAGCGACGACGTCGAGTGGCGCGATCGAGCTGGAAACGGGAAGAAGAAACGCGCAACTTCTCCCACGACCGCACCTGCTTCACGCGCATCATCAACGCGCGCAGCGCTGAGTGATCGCGCATTGCTCGAAGCACTCCTCGACGCACTTCAACGCGTCGAGCAAGGGGACTTCGAAGCTCGGCTCGACGCGCATGGCCGCGGGCTCAACGCCGACCTCGCACGCAGCTTCAACACCGTCGTTTTGCGATCACAAAAGCTGTCCGAAGAAATGGTCCGCGTGGAGCGGGTCGTCGGTCGCGAAGGCCGGACGACCGAACGCGTTTCGCTCGGCACCGTAGACGGCGGTTGGGCGCGCAGCGTCGAATCGATCAACATCTTGATCGGCGACCTCGTCCAGCCGACGACCGAGGTCTCGCGCGTTCTCGGCGCAGTTGCGCAAGGTGATCTCACGCAGAAGATGGCGCTGTCGATCGACGGCCAGCCGCTCAAAGGAGAATTTCTCCGCATCGGCAAGACCGTCAACGCGATGGTCGATCAGCTCTCCTCTTTCGGCGCAGAGGTCACGCGTGTCGCGAAGGAGGTCGGTACGCACGGCAAGCTGGGTGGTCAAGCGTCAGTGCCTGATGCCGCGGGAATTTGGCGTGATTTGACCGACAACGTGAACACGCTCGCGAACAATCTCACGTCGCAAGTTCGAAACATTGCCGAGGTGACGACCGCCGTTGCCCGCGGTGATCTCTCACGAAAAATCACGGTCGAAGCGCAAGGCGAATTGAGTGAGCTGAAAAACACCATCAACACGATGGTCGATCAGCTGCGTTCGTTCGCAGGCGAGGTTACGCGCGTTGCAAAAGAGGTCGGTACGGAAGGCAAGCTCGGCGGACAGGCGCAAGTCCAAGGCGTCAGCGGTGTTTGGAAAGATCTCACCGACAACGTCAACTTCATGGCCACCAACTTGACGACGCAAGTGCGAGGCATCGTGCGCGTCGTTACGGCGGTTGCAAACGGCGACCTCACGCAGACGCTCGTGGTCGACGCGAAGGGCGAAATCGCAGCTCTCGCCGACACGCTCAACAGCATGACCAAGACGCTGGGAATTTTTGCTCAGCAAGTCACGAGCGTTGCTCGCACCGTTGGCGTCGAAGGAAAACTGGGCGCGCAAGCGGAGGTTCCGGGTGTTGCAGGAACCTGGAAAGATTTGACCGACAACGTCAACGTCCTCGCAGGCAACCTCACCGACCAAGTTCGAAATATCGCAAAGGTGACGACCGCCGTTGCCAACGGCGACCTCTCGCAGAAAATTACTGTCTCGGTCAAAGGCGAGATTTTGGAGCTGAAAAACACCATCAATACGATGGTCGATCAGCTTCGAAGCTTCGCCAGCGA
>JBDTFL010000406.1:0-4155 GCA_039937955.1 Polyangiaceae bacterium
GTCCGATCGTTCGTAGATGGGACGCAGAATGTCGACAACGCGGGCTTTGTGCTCCGCATGCTGGAGCAGCTCCTCTAATGCCTTGACCGCTTGGCGAAGCGGCTCGGATTCGAGCGGCGCCGTTTCCACCACGTTTTGGTATTCGTCGATGGCGCCACCGACGTCGCTGAGGCGCGTCTGCATCAGCGCGCCGAGCTCGTACCGATGCCTGGCCTCTTCTTCCGGAAGCGCACTCTGCTCTGCGCGACGACGAATAAGCTCCGCCAAATCCGACCAACGCTCACGACGCGAATACAGACGCGAAAGCGCTGCCAGCGACGTTGCGTCGGTGTCCTCGACCTCGAGCGCGCTCTTGTACGTTTCGATCGCAGCGTCGTCGTCTTTGAGATCGGTCTCTTCGATCGTCGCGATCGTCAGCAGCGTGGCGAGACGCTGCACCGGATCGTCGCGATACTCGAGTGCCTCGCGATAGAGGGTCGAGCGATCCTTCGCGCGATTATTGGCCTTCAAAAGCCGATCGATCGCTTCGAATGCCGAGGCGCCTTCGTCGGGGGCGAACGCGTACGCGCGGCGGTAATAGTGAAGCGCCTTTTCGACGTCGCCCTTTGCTTCGAAGAGCTCACCGGTGCGCTGCGAGAGACGCGCGGTCGCAGATTCGTCGGACGTTACTTTGTCGAGCTCGGTCGCGAAAATTTCCGCCAAGCGATCGGTCGCGTTTGCGACGCGAGCCAGACGTTCGAGCTCGGCCCACGTCGTCTCGTCCGTCAGATCCTCGGCGAGAAGCTGCGCGGTTGTTTCGAGCGCACCGCGATAATCCTCTTTTTGCTCTTCGCGAAGCTTGGCGAGACGACGCAAAAGCGCACGACGTTCGTCGGGGTCGTCGCTCGCTTTGAGGCGCGCTTCGATCGCTGTCATTACGCGAGCCCAATCCGAGCGCGCGAGATAAACGGCCTCGAGAATCTCCGCAGAACGCAGCGCGTGCTCCGGCTCCTGGAGCAAACCTTCGAGCGAGGCGATGGCTGCGCCGTGTTGCGAATCGAGCGCGAGCGCTGCTTCGTATTGATCGAACGCGCGATCGACGTCGTTCACGCGCTTTTCGAAAACAACGCCGAGCCGATGATGCAAATCGGCCTTTTTTCCTGCAGCAACGTCGGTCCCGAGCTGACGCTCGAAGAGCGCGATGAGATCGTCCCAACGCTCCAGCGTCGTGTACAACCGCTCGAGTGCAGCGAACGCGTCGCTGTCCTCGGCGATCTCCAAAATCTGTTCGTAGACCGCAGCAGCCGCGGGTGCATCATGAAGTGTCTCGTCGGAGAGGCGCGCCTCTTTCGCGAGAATTTTCTTTCGGTCGGCGTCGTTCTCCGCGGCGTCTGCGCGCTTCTTCAGAATATCGAGGAGCGCCGGATATTCCTTGGCCTCTTCATAGAGCTGCTCGAGCGCGACGAGCGCACGTGTGTCGTCGCCGTTGAGCTCGAGCGCTTTGACGTAACTCTCTTTTGCGAGCGTCGCGTCGCCCATGCGAGTGCGGGCGATCTCGGCGACCTTGAGCGTGAGCTCGACCTGCACCTCGCCGTCGGAAACCTCCGGAATGAGCGACCTGTACAAGTCGACCAGCTGCGACCACGCGCTCGTGATTGCGGCGAGACGCTCGGTCGTTTCGATCCACTTCGGAAGCTCCGGCTCCGAGACCGACTCTTTCATCGCGCGCGATGCGTATCCAAATGCACGCGGCGCGTCGTGAAGCGCTTCTTCCGCGACGCGCGATGCTTGCGCAAAGAGCGCGATTTTTTCGTCCGGTGTGTCGGCGTATTCTGCTTCGATGTCGATCACGCGGAGCAGACGAGTGTCTTCCCCGCCCGTTTCGTAGAGCGGTCGCAAAATCGCCGCGGCATCACGACGTGCGTCGACATTGGCGAGCAACGCTTCGAGCGCAGAACGGCTCGCGCCGTGCGCGGGGTCGAGCGTGAGCGCTTCTCGGTACCCTTCGAGCGCGCCCGACAAATCTCCTTGCTTCGACTCTCGGACGCCCGCGATGCGTGAGAGCAATTGCAACCGATCGGTTGCGCTTTCCGCGAGCGCGAGCTCGGATTCGAGCGTTTCCACCAGCTCCGGCCAATTCTCCGCGGCCTCATACAGCTTGGCGAGCGCGGTGAGCGGCCCGCGCTCTGCACCAAAATCGTCGACGATGGCGCGATACGCAATGATCGCCTCTGGAGCGTCCCCGATTTTTTCGCCGAGCGTGACAGCGATGCGACCGAGCAGCACTTTGCGTTCGTCGGCCGACTGCGACTGACGCTCGCGCGAGCGGAGCACCTCCACCAAGGCCTTGAAATCGCCGGTCCGTTCGTACAGGCGATCGAGCGCAGCAAGTGCAGCCTCGTCGTCCGGATCTTCTTCGGCGCGTGCTTTCCATGCTTCGATCGCGGCCTTCGGATCATCGAGCGTTTTGTCGGTGAGCTCACCGAGCTGCGCGAGAAGATCGCGGCGCACCATGGCGTCGGTCTCGAGCGTCGTCTGCAGCTTCAGCATTTGCGCGAGCTCGGCGTTGCGACCCGCTGCGCTCAAAATGCGCGCGAGAGCACGCGCCGCGGGAAGCACCACGCCGGCATCGTCCGGGTCGAGCGCGATGAGCTGCCGATACACGTCTTCGGCGCGCTTCGGATCATTGAGGCTTTGCTCGTAGACGCGCGCGAGGTCTCCCAAAATTTCTGCGCGCGCCGTTGGTGTCGCTGCCTCTGCCGCTTGTGCGAGAACCCGCACCGCCTCTTCGTAAGCGCCGACCTTTCGAGCGAGCTCGAGCAAACGTGCACGTGCATGGCCGTCGTCGGGCGCAAGCGGAACGAGCCGCGCATATACGTCGAGCGCGCCTTCGTTCAGGCGATCGTCGCGGAGGTCTGCGATGCGTTGCAAAAGCTCACGTCGGTCGTCGTTGGTTTTGGCTGATTCCAGCCGGATTTCGAGAACGCGAATCAAGTCGCGAACGGCGTCGGTTGCGACGAATGCACCCTCTAATGCGGCAGCCGCGCGCGCGCGAAGCTCGGGCGACGTCAGGCTCTTGTCGAGCATGTCGCGTGCTTCGCGATTGGTCGGCTCCGCTTCGATGGCCGCTTCGAGATATCCGAGCGCCGTCGCCGGATCGTTCAAACGTGTAAAATACAAGCTTCCAAGGCGGAACTTCAGCTTGGCGGCGTCGTCGCCACTCGCGCGGTCGAGCCGCGACTGCAAGAGCTTCGCGAGATTTTGCCAACGCTCGAGTGACGCATAGAGCCCTTCGAGTGAGCGAATCGTGTGCTCGCGCGTCGGATCGATCTCCAAAATGCGCTCATGATAGGTCGTGGCCTTCGCGGGGTCGCCGATGATGTCCTCCGCGATGATCGCGGCCTCACCGAGAAGATCCGCGCGACGCGTGTCGCTCGCCGCAGCAGCAACGGCGCGCTCGTAAAATCCTTCGAGGTCACTCCAACGCTCGAGCGTCGTGAGGATCTGTTTGAGCCGCATGAACGCGCGTTCGTTCGCGGGCTCGCGCGCCAAAATACGCTCCAAATACGGCTGTGCGCGTTGAGGCTCGCCGAGCATCTCCTCGTAGAGAGTTGCGGCGCGCTCGATGAGATCGAGCTCGACGGCGTGGGGCAATCCGCTTTCGCCGGTCGGTGGAACCGCTTCTGCGATCGCGTCGACGAACGCTTGCGCACGTTGCGTGCGATTCGCGAGAATGCTGAGGCGATCCCAAAGCGAAAGCTCTGCGGGAAATTCGCCGGCCGCACGTGCGATGACATCGAACGCGCCCCGCGGATCACGGAGCTTCTGCTCGAGCACCTCGGCAAGCCGAACATAGAGATCGACGCGATCGCCTTTCGATGCAGCGGTCGCGATCATCACGTTCAGCACTTCGACTTGGCGGGCCGGCGCACCGAGATCGCCGTAAATTTTTTCGAGTATTTCAGCGGCTTTTCCGCGTGTTTCTGGAACCTGCAAGAGCAGCTCGACCACCTCGACGGCGCCCGGATCTCCGGCGATCACGTCGAGCGCGCGCTTTGCGGCAGACAGCGCATCTTGAGAACGAGCGAGCGGACCGGCGTACAAACGAGCGAGCTCGACCTCGCGATGCGCGCGTTCTTCACATTCGCGTTGATCGCGGTCCGTCTCGAGCGCGCG
>JBDTFL010000407.1:0-4322 GCA_039937955.1 Polyangiaceae bacterium
CGCCGACGACGGCAGCGACCGCTTTTTCGGTCGTGGTGGCGATCGTCTCGTTTTCCGTCTTTTTTCCCCATGAAATGCGGATCACGGAAATCTCTTTAGCGCTCGATTTCGGCGTGGCGTCGGAAATTTTTTCGATACCCGAAAGACCTTTCAGCGCGGTCAGGGCGGCTTGCTTGTCGCCGCGCACGGTGATGTCGACGCCGCCGGAACGACGCATCGATCGAATGTCCTCGGTCTTCCCTTGCGCGAGGAGCTTGCCCTTCGCGATCAGAATCACCTTCGTGCAGCTGGCTTCGACCTCGCTCAAAATGTGGGTCGACAGCACCACCGTATGATCGTCGGCGAGCGCCGCGATCACGGTGCGCACCTCTCGAATCTGATTCGGGTCCAAGCCGGCGGTCGGCTCGTCCAAGATCAAGATCGGCGGATTCGCGACCAGGGCATCGGCCAGACCGACGCGCTGTTTGTAGCCTTTGGAAAGATTTCCGATGAGCGTCGTAGCAACGTCGGCGACGCCCGCTTTTTCCATCGCGTCGTCGACGTGCGCTTTTCGTTTCGCACGCGCGATGCGTTTGAGCTCGGCGCGAAACGTCAGATATTCGGCGACGCGCATCTCGGGATAGATCGGAACCGCTTCGGGCATGTAGCCGATGGATTCGCGCGCCTTCAGCGAGCTCTTTTCGACGTCGTGCCCGTTGATGCTGACGCTGCCTTCGGTTGCGCCGAGAAAGCCGGACAGAATGCGGAGCGTGGTCGATTTGCCTGCGCCGTTCGGTCCCAAAAATCCGACGACCTCGCCTTTCGCGACGTCGAACGAAACATCGTCCACCGCGAGGTGCGATCCGTAGCGTTTGACGAGATGTGAAACTGAGATCACGGACCGCGGAATTAGCACGGGACCGCGCGCGCGTGCTAATTCGAGCTTCGTGCGCCAGTGGCTGGGCCTTCTCGTTTTATGTGCATCTTGCACGCATTCCCCTGCGACGAGCGCGCCGGACCCTATAAATTCAGCGGTTCCGGTATTGTATGATGCAACTATCTTGGTTGTGCCGGCCGCTATGGGCGATGCGGGAGCAGTCGATTCTGACGCCCCCCATTCCGAGCCAAACGCACCCTCCGACATGCTGATCGTTCCGGCCGGTCCCTTCACGATGGGCCGCGACGTCGGCGGCGAAGAGGACGAGCACCCCGCACACGAGGTCACGCTGGGCGCGTTCTATCTCGACAAGACGCCGGTCACGAATGCGCAATATCTCGAATGCGTTTCTGCGAAAGCGTGTCGGCGATACGACGCGACGGTCGCAAGCTCCAACCACGCGGGCGACGACGCACTCTTTCGCGGACCGAATCAACCGGTGGACGGCGTGAGCTGGGACAACGCAAAACAATATTGCGAATGGAAAGGCAAACGCCTGCCGCGCGAAGCTGAATACGAAAAGGCGATGCGCGGAACCGACGCGCGAAAATACGCGTGGGGCAACGACATGCCGACGCACGAGCAAGCGGTGTTCGGAAAACCTTACGGCGGCGGAGCAACCGAGGACGTAGGCACGCACACGGCAGGGCGCGGTCCTTACGGACACGACGACCTCGCGGGAAATGTTTGGGAGTGGATGGCCGACGAATACGATCCGGTCGCCTACACGCGACCTGGTGCGGCGGTCGGTGAGCCGGGAACGTGTCCGCAAATTTTGGCGACGCTCGGGCAGCTGCGCGAAAAAAATGAAAGCGGATTTACCGGGTCGAATCCGATCCCGAAAAGCTGCGAGCACGTGCTCCGCGGTGGCGCCTACAACTACGGACCGTACGGATTACGCGCGACCAATCGCGTGCATCATCCAGGCTTTTTCAGATTGGTGATGAGCGGCTTCAGGTGTGCAAAAACGCCATAAAATCGCCTAATACGAGGCGGGCGTCGCATCCAAAAAATCAGTCGGAGCGCGTGCGCGAGGCGAGGTCCTTCGCGAACTTCACGACCTCGTCGAGGTGCTTGGACACTTGGAACTCGTGATGAAAAACCGCGCGTACGATTCCGAACGGGTCGATCACGAACGTGACTCGTTGCGCGATGCCGAGCAGCGGCCACAAGACGCCAAAGGCTTTCGAGATGATGCGGTCGGCGTCGCTGATCATCGGAAACTTCACTTGATGTTTTTCGGCGAAGCGGCAGGTGCGCGCGATGGGATCGGTGGAGACGCCGACCACCTCGACGCCGAGCGCGTGGAGCTCGCCGTAATTGTCGCGGAAGCCTTGCGTCTCGACGGTGCATGCCGGCGTGAATGCGCGCGGAAAAAAATAGAGCACGACGATGTGACCGCGCTCGGCGCTGAGTCGGAATCTTCCGCCGGTCGACGTGTCGGCGTCGACGTCGGGCGCAAGGTTTCCGGTCTTCAACATGAACGCCCAGCGTAGCCGATTGCGTCGTGCGCGGTGTCGTGCTCTTTGCTTTTTGTGAATCCGAACCAACGACATGGCGCTTCGCACGGGCAGCTTGCTCACATCGCCGAGCTCGCAATGCTCGACCAGAAATTCATTCCCATGCCGCCGGCAGCAGCGCTCGCCGAGGCGAACGCACAGACGGATCCGAAGCCGCCGTACGACTCTACCGTCGAGGACAAGACGGGCCTGCCGTGGACGTCGATCGACAATCCGGAATCACGCGATCTCGATCAGATCGAAGCGGTCGAAAAAATTTCCGACGACGTCACGCGTTTGTACGTGGGCATCGCAGACGTGGACGTGTTCGTTCCGGCCGGATCCGCAATCGACAAATTCGCGAGCGCGAACACGACGAGTGTTTATACCGGCGTGCGCACATTTCCGATGTTGCCCGAGAAGCTCTCGTTCGATTTGAGCTCGCTCGTCGCCGACAAGCCGCGTCTTTGCGTCGTCGTCGAAAGCGAATTGAAATCCGACGGCACCCTCATGAGGAGCCGTGTTTACAGGGCGATCGTGAACAACCACGCCAAGCTCGACTACCCGTCGATCAGCGCGTGGCTCGACGGCACGGGTCCGCTTCCGCACAATCTCGAAAATAAAAACGAGCTCCAAGATCAAATCCGGCAACAAGACGCGCTCGCGAAGAGTCTCGCGGCGGCCCGCAAGAGAGCCGGCGCGCTCGACGTCGACACCGAGCAAACTCGGCCCGTAATGGAAAACGGAGAGGTGTCGGGCATCGTCGCGGAGAAGCAGACGCGGGCCGGATCGATCATCGAAGAGCTGATGATTGCGTCCAATCGCGCGGTGGCACTCGCGCTCGATGCGGCAGGGTTCGCGTCAATTCGTCGCGTCGTGAAGCAGCCCGAGCGTTGGGCGAAGATCGTCGCGTACGCAGCGGAGCGCGGCACGAAGCTGCCGCCCGAGCCTTCGTCGATCGCGCTGTCCCAATTCGTCGAGAAAATGCGCACGGAGCGCGCGTCGGAATTCGGGGAAATTTCCCTGTCGATCGTGAAGCTGATGGGTCGCGGCGAATACGTCGCACATCGCCCGGGCACGGCCGAGATCGGTCACTTCGGTTTGGCAACTGCAGAATACACGCATTCCACTGCACCCAATCGTCGCTACGTGGACCTCGTCACGCAGCGCATGCTCAAAGCGCTCGGTCGCAAAGAGAAATCCCCCTACCCGTTCGAGGCGCTCTCCGCGATTGCAACGCACGGATCCGAACGCGAGGCCGCCGCCGAAAAAGTGGAACGACGCGTTCGCAAATCCGCTGGAGCAAGTCTGCTCGCTTCACATGTCGGCCAGCACTTCGACGGCATCATCACGGGTGCCGCAGACAAGGGCGTCTTCGTGAGAGTGTTTCATCCCACCGCGGAAGGCAAAGTCATCAGCGGCGGCGCAGGCCACAAAGTCGGCGACAAAGTGCGCGTCACGTTGCGCAACACGAACGTGGAGCGTGGCTTCATCGACTTCGCGATTGATTCGAAATAGCCTTATTTTTACGGCAGACTCAATTAGTCATTGATTGAACGAATCGCGGCGTCGAGGTCAAGGCGCTCGCGAGGAGCCCGCGTAAGCGCACTTTAGTGCGTGTGCAGGCACCGGAGCGAGCAACGCAGAGATCGGCGTCGCGAGCGTTCAAGCGATGGCTAATTGCGGACGCGCCAGTTGCCGACGATGGCTTTTCCGACTTCGTCGCACGTGGGGTCTGTGATGATGAGCTCCGGACGACCGCTACGGCACATGATGATCGAGTTCTGACGAAACACGCGACCGAAGGAAATCGCCTCGTCGCGATCCATCGCGTGAACGAGCCACGACGGCTCACGCCACGTGCCTTCCGGCTCGTCGTCATAACCGACACATTGCTCGACGCGATA
>JBDTFL010000408.1:0-8258 GCA_039937955.1 Polyangiaceae bacterium
CGCATCGCAGCGCCGCGAGCGTCGGCTTCCGCCAAGCCCGCCAAGAAAGCGGACGGCACGCAGGAGATCGAGCTGGGTGACGTGCTCGAGGTCATGCAGAAAATGCCAGGCACCAGTCAGCGCGCGGTTCCGACCGTGGAGCTCGCCGCGACTCCTGTCGAAACACCGGCACCAAAGGCTCAAGCCGCTGCACCCGTGAATCCGAACGCGACGGTCGAAATTCGTCCGGGCGATGTTCTCGAAGAGATCGTGCTAAGCGAGGTGGTCGCGCCAGTTGAAACGCAAACGCAAGCACAGCAAGTACAGACCGCACCGATGATGGCGCCGCCGAGCGTTCCGCAGCCGGTCTCGTCGCAGAGTGATTTGGCAGCAACGCAAATTCGGACGCCAGCAGGTCCAGCGCGCGCGCCGCTCGCGCAATTTTCGGTGGACGACGAGGTCGCGCCGTTTGCATCGGACACCGTGGATATTCCGCTCGATCGCATTCCGGGTCTGCCGATCTGGTTGCAGGTCAAAGGCAAGCCGGGTGTGGCAATCGTTGGCGGAGCCATTGGCGCATGCGCATTGATCGGCGCGCTCGCGCTCGGCATGCACTTCCACAACTCGTCGAGCGACACGACCGGAGCGAGCTCGCAAGCCACGACGACCTCCAATGCGTCAATGAACATGAATCACGACGATCCGTCCGCCGCGATTCCGCCGCCGCCCGCCGCTCCGGACGTTCCGTCGGTGTCGATCAACGACTTGCAGAAGGACGGCAAAGGCGCCGCCGATTCGGATTCGACGATGACGTCGCATGCGTGGGCACCCGCGCATCACACGTCGCATGCGTCGCATCACGCAGATGCTTCTTCAGCGCCGGCCACGTTCGTTTCGCATAAGCACGTCACCGCGAAACAACCGCAAGGCTTCGGTCTCATTCGCACGTGGATTGCTGCACGCGGCGAGCCCATCTCGGTGGATGGTAAAAACGTCGGCGTTGCGCCGTCACCGGTTCGCGTCGCGTGCGGTCAGCACACCGTCGCCATCGGCAAAGAGGTCGTGCAAGCGAATGTGCCGTGCGACGGCGCTGTGACCGTCGGCTCACCTGACCACAAAAAGAGCTAATTTACCGTAGGATCAACAGCGCGCCATCGTCGTAAATGACGACGTCGTCGCCGTCGATTTCGGTGACGAACGTGCGCTGATCGTCGCAGAGCCCAAGTGGAACGACGAGCTTGCCGGTAACGAGCGAAAATACGTAGCCGTGTTGCGGACACATGATGCAGCCGTTTTCGATCGGGCCCTCGGCCAGCGACGCGCCCGCGTGATTGCACGCGTCCTCGATGGCGCGCGGCACACCGTCGACCAACGCAACGAGCACGTCGTACGGCGGGTATTCGACACGAACCGGCTCGCCGGACTCGAGGCTCGCGAGCGGAACGCGACCCACGAGCTTCCCCGGGGGCGGGGTTCCCTTCGGTCTCAATTCAAAGCTCCACCGGCGACGCCGAACAACGCGGTTCGTTGAACGATGAGCTCTCTGGTGACGAGGTGAACGCGCTCGTTCACGTCGGGCTGCTCGAGCACAGTCTGGCGAGCCGCGGGGTCGACGAGGAGATGATGCGCGCATACGTCGGCAAGCGCGCCGTCGTCGAGGTCGGCTGGAACTTGAAACGAAAAGCTCTTGTCGTGTCGACGAACCGCGGACGCGAATGCGGTTGCCGCGCCGAGCAACGCCGCTCGATCGGCTGATTTTACCGAGGATTCGTGATCGGGCACGACGACCGCACGCGCATGGCGATACGGCGGCACGAACGGAAGCTCCTCGAGCCGCACGCGCGCAACGCCACGCAGCACGATGTTGGCGCGACCGCCCGGAAGCATCTCGTGCTCGACGATGACGCCTGCGCCGGCAAGCGGCGAGATTTTCGGATGACCGAGCTCGTCGACGTCGGCGGGATCTTCGACATGTGCGATCGCGAGCGCGCCGTGCGTCTCCAAACAATCCTTCAGCAGCGCCCGATAGCGCGGCTCGAAAATGTGGAGCGGCAAGAGCGCGTTCGGAAAGAGCGCGACTTGTCCGAGCGGAAAGATGGGCAACGCGCCGAGCGCCGCTTGGAGACTCACGCGATTTTTTGCGTTGACAATTTCAGTCATGGCTTGCTCAAGATTTTTTTCATGGTCCGAACATTTCGATCGCGCTGCCGTTCATCGCCGCGGGTGCGTCGAGGGCAGCGTAGACGACGAGCGAGGCAACTTCGTCGGGCGTCATGTCGGGCGCGAAGCCGCTGCCGACGAGCATGGGCGTATCGACTGATCCGGGAAGCACCGCGAGCGATTGCAACCCGGTACCGCGCAATTCTTCGGCGAGGGCTTTCACGAAACCGACGAGCCCCCACTTGGATGCGCAATACGCGCTTTGCCGCGCGGTGCCCAGCGTTGCCGAAATGCTCGAGATGGCGACGAAACGCCCATTTTTACGGGAGATCATGCTCGGCAAAAATGCGCGCGTGACGAGAAACGCGCCTTTCAAATTCACGTTCAAAACCTCGTCCCAGTCTTCTTCACGCATGCTCGCGACGTCGGCGCGGTGCGTGACGCCGGCATTGTTGATGACGACCTGAGGCGCGCCGAGCGTGGCGATCACTTCGTCGCGCGCTTGCTCCACTTCGTTCGATTTCGAAACGTCGCAATGAATGACGAGCGCGGCGCGGCCGAGCTTTTCGATTTCCGCGGCCACGGACTTCAGTGCGTCGAGATGACGGCCGAGCAGCGCGATGTCTCGTCCGCGTGCGGCGAGCTTGAGCGCGATCGATCGACCAATCCCCTGCCCTGCGCCAGTGACGACGGCCCCTAGGGCGGGATTCACTGCGGTCGTAGTCATAACGGCGCGTCTTCGGATGCGCCGAACAGAACTTTTTCGGCGTGTGAACGATCGACCTCGCCACGCACGGCGATCGTTTCCACACGCGCGTGATGTGCTCGCTCACCACGCGCCGTGAGGCATCCGTGCGCGAGCGAAAGCCGACACGCCGCCCAGCGCGGCTTCAATGCGTCGAAAATGGCCGCGACCAAATCCTCGCCGATCGTCTCCTGAAGAATGAGCCGCTGCGAGCACGCGTCGAGCGCTTGTGCGATGGCGCCCAGGCCCACGATTTTTTCGGACGGCGCAAACACGACCGTGGCGTCGCCCCACGACTGCATCAAATGGTGTGGGCACGTCGTGGCAACCGGAAGCGCGCGCGCGATCACCAGATACGTCGCGCCGTTCATCGCAGCGTCGTTCAGGATTTTTTTTGGATCCTTCGCGTAGCCCACGCACAATTCGTCGATGTACGCGTCAGCCACGCGTTGCCCGGTGCCCTGCAAATCCGCTTGTTTTTCCGGGTCGCGGCCGATCGCGCGCAAAAATACGTCAATCGCCGCGGCTGCTGCTTGTCGATCCGTCATGTGAAAAATCTTAGTTGAGGAGCCGCTGGCGAACGCTCGCGCCGATGCCGCGTCGAGCGGAAAAGCCTTCGTCGAGCGCGTGATAATAGCCGCATTCGTCCTCGCCGTATTTCCAGCAGAGCCAAACCAGCTTGTCGTCAACGCGACCATAAAAATCGACGAGGCCGATGCGCGTGTCTTTGACGACAGCGCCGAGCGCTTCGATTTCGCGCCAGCCCTCTTGATAGTCGGCAATGCGCTCGATCAGATCGAGCTTGATCTGGCGTACGTCCGATGAGTCAGCGTCGTCGGTCGTGATTTCGTCGGGCACCTCGCCGAGCGCTTCCGCGAGCGCGAACAAACGGCGCTCGATCGCCCCGCGACGCTCGAGCTGTTTGCCGATGATCGGCGAAAGCTTCGGGATCATCTCGTTGACGGCCTCGAGCGTGAAGACTTGCGGCTCGCTCATTTCACTTGTCGAAGTATGCCACACCTGACCGATTCTCATTGAGGGCGTGCCTCGTGGTTATCCACGAGGCTGTCAGCCTCGCATGGCTTCCATGGGGTCGAGTGTGGCTGCGCGCCAGGCCGGAATGATCGACAGCGCGACGAAAGGCGCAACGACACCGAATGCGATCGCAAAAAGCTGCGTTGCGTCGACCATGGGCGTGAGCGCCTGATCCGGATAAATCGCGCTCCAACCGGCGATGGCTGGCCGCAAACCCGCTGCGCCGAACCAAAATACCCACGAATATCCCAGTAAAAGCCCGATCGCGGTTCCTGCACACGCCACGACCAGCGCCTCCAACATTTTCGTGGTGAGCACGTCGGCGGTTGCGAACCCGACGGCTTTCAAAATCGCGATTTCTTTTTTTTCTTCCGGCCCGAGGCCGCTCGCGCGATCCCAAGCGAGGAGCAAAAGCGCAATGAGCGCGGGGATCGAAGCCGCGAGCATGATGCCGCTGCGACGCCCGTACGCGAGCGCGTAGACGCGACTCAGTAAATCTTTTTCGACGATGCGCGTGCCCGGCAAACGCGATGCGATGGTTTGCGAAACGATACGCGCCTCGTCGGGATTGGAGAGTGTGATGGCCAAATCGGTGGCTTCGTCGGTGGGCAAGCCGAGTAGCGCGCGTGCATCGCTTTCGTCGCACGCGATGACGTCGGCTGCGATGAGATCGACCTTCGACGAAAATGTTCCGACCAGCTTGAGCGGCGGCGCAGCGAGTCGTGGTGATGGCAGCTGCAATTGATCACCGATGACGACGCCGAGTGCGTGCGCGAGCGTGCGCCCCATCACCATTTCATGTGCGCCTGGTTTCAGGTCGCGGCCGTCGTCGATCGCGCGCGAGTCGAGCTCCGGCTCGCTCATGGGCGAGCTCACCACCGTGACGTTTCCTTGGAGCGCCGGCACGAACAGGTAACCCCACGCACGCGGACGAATTTCCGAAACCGACAAAATAGGCGGAATTTTGAGCGTTTCTAGGTCTGTTGCACGCATCGTCGCGATGCGACCTGCAACGATGCGCTCGACGACGAGGTCGGGAACGGCGTCGCGCGCGCGGTCGGCATCAGCGCGAAGCGCGTCGGTCAAAAATAATACTGCCGACACCAATGCGACTGCGAGGGCGAGGCCCGCCGCCAGTGCAAAAGATTTTCCAGGGCGACGCATGAGCGCGCCGACCGCATACGCGAGGAGTGAGAGCGTGCGTTTCATTTCGCTTCGCCTGTCGTCTGACCATTCCGGGCCTCTTCGGTCCAAACCGCACGCGGCGGCGACACCGCACCGCCCGCCGGATCGGGATCGGGAAGCGCAGGGCCATCCGAAAATGCGGCACCCGGTTCTTCGAGCGAAGGCGTGCGTAACCATCGCGCGCCACCGGACAGCGCCAGATCGGTCGACGGCAAACGTTTCGCCACTGCAACGAGCGTCGGAATTTCGGTTTGTTTTTGATCGCGACGCACGCGTGCGTCCGCCGCCAAGAGCAGGAGCGTCGTCGGCAGAAGAACGAGGACCGCCGCGCCGAAAATCGCGCGCGCGTTCATTGGCTCGCGAAAAATCCGATGAGAATTTTGGTGAGCAAAAGATCGGCGACCAAGATCGCGATCGAAACGACGACGACCGTGCGCGTTGTGCTCGTGCCGACGCCTTCCGTTCCGCCGCTCGTTTTGAGCCCGAAGTGACAACCTACGATCGCGATGATGAAGCCAAAAACAGGGGTCTTCAGTAATCCGCTCATGACGTCGCCCATGGCAGTCGCCTCGAGGGCCGACTGCATGAAGAACTGCGGCGTGATTCCGAATTGAACTTTGCAGATGAAAATGGCGCCGACGGTTCCGAGAAAGAGCGCGTACACGCTCAAGATCGGCATCACGAGGATCGCCGCGAGCGTACGCGGCAACACGAGCTTCTTCGCGGGGTCGGCTCCGAGCGCACGAATGGCGTCCACTTGCTCGGTGACGTTCATCGCGCCGACCTCGGCGGCCATTCCGCTACCGATGCGACCGCCGACGATGATGGCAGTGAGCGTGGGCGCGAGCTCGCGTGCGAACGACAGCACGACGACGCGCGGGATGTATTCGAGACCGCCGAATCGTTGCAAGCCGAACGCGAACTGGATGGTCATGACCATCCCGATGAAGAGGCTCGTGACGGTGACGATGCCGGCGGAGCGAACGCCGAGCGATTCCATTTGGTAAATGGTGCTGCGAATCTCGAGTGGACGCCGCGCGATCGAACGAAACGTGTGCCACGTGAGAATGGCGACGTCGCCGAGGTTCTCCAAAAGCGACAGCAGCTGCGACGACCACTCTTCGTAAAACGGCGGCGCCGCAACGGGAGGCGGCGGCGGCATCGACATCGGTGCGCGATCAGAGAGCGGCCCCGACGGCGGCGCTTGGTCGACGTGATTCATGTTCCGCCGTTGCTCGTCGCGATGTCACCGGAGCCGGCGAGCGTGCGGAAATCCCCTACGAAATGCTCGAATTCGGCAGCGCCGTCGGCGCGGTCGGGTGACGACACATAGACGAAATCGTATGTGCAGCCGTCTTTTTTCTCGACGTAAATTTCATAACGAAGAACGACGCCGTCGAGCTTGGCTTTCAAAATGGAATGACGTGCCTCGCGACCGTCGAACGGGATCGTCTCTTCTTTTTCGAACTCGCGATCCGTGGTGCCCATGATGAGCTGACCGGTGAGCGCGACGAGCGGAACGTCGCCGTCTTTCGCGCCGCATCGTGCGTTGAGCAAAATGGAGGCTTCACGGGAGTCGTCGCGAAACGCAAGGCTCGCGTCCGTGACGTCGAGTCGGCGCCACGATGCAGGAACGTCGCCGACGCGAAATGCGACTTTGCCGTTTCGATACTCGTGACCGTCGAACGCGGCTCCGGAGCTGCCGCACGCAGACGCGACCGAGAGGGCCGCGGACAAGCCGAGCCCGAGCCGAGCTACGCGCAGGCGTCGAGGCCAGGCAGACATGCGCTCTTAGATATCATCAAACGCCTCTTTTTTCGCCATTTCAGCTATATCGGCTGAACAGCACATGCTCCGCTTCTACAACACGCTCACGCAAAAGCTCGAGCCGTTCGAACCTCTCGTACCCGGCACCGCGCGCGTCTACATGTGCGGGCTCACCACGTACGATTTGGCGCACGCCGGACACGCACGCACGAACACCACGTTCGACTTGCTCGTTCGTCATTTGCGCGCACGCGGTTTGGAGACGACGTTCGTTCGCAACGTCACCGACGTCGACGACAAAATCATGAGGCGCGCAAAGGAAAACGGCGAAGAGCCGCTCGCACTTTCCGCGCGCATGAGCGCGTTGGCGGACGACGATTTGGCGGCCATCGGCTGCGCGAAGCCCGATCACGAGCCGCGTGTTTCGACGCACATCGAGCAGATCATCAAGCTGGTCGAAGACCTGGTCAACGGCGGTCATGCGTACGTGGCGCCGACACCGAAGGGCAACGACGTCTATTTTTCGGTTCGCAATTTTGCGGGTTACGGAAAGCTGTCGCATCGCAACATCGACGATTTGCTGTCGGGCGCGCGCATCGACGTCGGTGAGCTGAAAAAAGATCCGCTCGATTTTGCGCTTTGGAAAGGCGACGACAACGACTTCGGATGGCCGAGCCCGTGGGGCAAGGGTCGTCCCGGCTGGCACATCGAATGCTCGGCGATGGCTTCGCACTATCTCGGACCGCATTTCGACATTCATGGCGGCGGAATGGATCTGATCTTTCCGCATCACGAAAATGAGATCGCACAGAGCGAGGCCGTTCACGGCGCGCCGTTTTCGAAGATGTGGATGCACGGCGGCTTCTTGAACGCCGACAGCGAAAAAATGAGCAAATCTCTGGGGAATTTCGTGACCATTCGCGACGTGCTCGCCCGCAATGATCCCGAAGCGTTCCGTTATTTTTTGCTGGGCACGCACTACCGCGGTCCGCTGAATTTCGAGCTCGAGAAAAAAGAAGACGGCCGCATCGCGTTTCTCGGCATCGACGAAGCAGAGCGTCGCACCGATTATCTGTATAATACATATGATTTGCTGATAAACCTCGCCGCCGGCGCTGAAGCGAAGTTCGACGGCTCGAACAAAGTCGCCGAAAAAATCCTCACCGAGGGTCGCGAGAAGGTGATGGCGGCGCTCGACAACGATCTGAATGCGCCGCAAGCGCTCGCGGTCGTAGCCGAGGTGGCAAAGGCCGCGAACGACATCGGCATCAGCACTAAAAAAGCGAAAGGCGTCGCCATCGACCTCGCGCGGCCCGTTGCAGCAGCAGCTGCGAATGCGCTTCGTGACGCATGCTCGGCCCTCGGCCTCATGCAAGCCGACGCGGAA
>JBDTFL010000409.1:0-2762 GCA_039937955.1 Polyangiaceae bacterium
GGTTGCGCGCGAAAAAGAGCGCGGCGAGCTTTGGGGAATCGTCGAAGAAATGGCTGCGGGAACGACGCCGCCGCGTCAGTTCATCGCGCTGATTGGTGAAGCAGGGGTCGGTAAGAGCCGCCTCGCGTCGTGGCTCTGCGAGCAAGTGCACGAACGCGGCGTGATGGTTCCACTGCGCGCGCGTTATGGTCGCATTCCCACGCCGCTCGACGGCGTGACCGGCGCAGTCAATACGCATTACGGTTTGGAAGGCGCGGACCGATCACTCGTCGAGCAGACGCTCATTCATCGTTGGGAGGTGAGCCCCGACGACGATGAAGCGCTCACTTGGGTTGCAGCAACGGCCGAGTGGCTTCGTCCTTCACCGCCGGGCGCGATCGTTCCGCTCGGTCCAACGGGAAAACGATTCGTGCTCGACACCGCAGAATTGCGCTGGGTCGTGACGCGCAAAGTGCTCGAGCGCATCGGAAAAGATCGACCGATCCTTCTGTGGTCGGACGATTTGCATTTGGCGTCGCCGAACACGTTCGAAGTTTTGTCACGCATGCTGCGCACCACCGCGAAAGCGAAATTGCTGGTCGCTGCAACCGCCCGCAGCGAATCGCTCGCGAGCGACATCGACGCCGCGCTTCGTTTGGAAGCGGCGCGCGCCGAATGGAACGGTCGTGTGTTCGATCTCAAAGCGCTCGATGGCGAGGAGACCGACGCGCTTTTGCGATCGACCTTGCCGCTCGACGACGCCGCCGTTGCGCGCGCGCGTGAGCAGAGCCGCGGCAATCCGCTTTTTGCGTTGCAGCTTTTGCACGCGTGGGCGGGCGGTGGCTATCTAAAGCTCGACAAAGGTCGTTACTGCGTTCCGGATTCCGCGCTCAAAGGTCGCGCGATCACGACCGCAGAATTGTGGGACGAACGATTGCGGGCGGTGCCGACCGAGCTTCGTCTCTCCGCATATGCGGCCGCGGCGCTCGGCGAAGACATTCGCGGTGAAGTGCTGAAGACCCTTGTTTTGGCGCTCGGAATGGATCCGCGCGAGGCGATGGTCGAGCTCACGCGCGCCCAAATTCTCCTTGCCGGAAAGAACGATCAGTTCCGTTGGCCGCACGCGCTTTTGCTCGAGCACTTGCTCGGACGCCTTCAAGAGCGTCACGATGCGCCGGCGATTTTCAGGCTCGCGGCGAACGCGCTTGCGAAGCATCCGGCCGCGGGTGCGCGCCGCATCATGAAGCATCGCGTGGCGAACCTTTTGCGCGCCGGCGACGACGACGTCGCAGCAACGTTGATGTTCCGCTTCATCGAGGGCTCGTGGCGTCGTGGTCGCGACACCCAAGCGACGCTCAAAGACTTGCAGCTGCTCGACGCACGCGTGAGCGGACGAACCGCCGCGGAATATGCGTATTGGCGCGCTGAAGCGCTTCGTCACACCGGCAAGCTCGACGAGGCACGCGAGCAAGCCGAAACGGCGCTGCGCGTTTTCCACGAGTCGAGCGACGACGCACGAACCGCGCATGCGATGCGTCTGCTCGGGCATATCGATTCAGACATCGGGGCGCCGGCGCGTGGTCGCGAGCGCGTGCTCAAAGCGATCGCGCTCTTCGAAAAATTGGGCGATGAAGCCGGAGCCGCGCAAGCCCAAGTCGTCCTTGGCGAGATCGATTATTTGCTCGGTGAGCATGAGCGCGCACGTTCCGTTTTGCTGGAGGCGCGCGAGCGATGCACGTCGCTCGGCGATTCACTCGGCGGCGCGCAATGCCTTATTTTGCTGGCGATGATCGCGATCGCAGTCGGTGGCCATCAACGCTCACGCGAGCTTTTGGCGGAAGCACGAGCCGCATTCGACGCCACGGGATATCGACTTGGGCTCGCGCAATGTGACGCTGCGCTCGGGCACGCCGATCACCGCGCGTTCGAAATGGAATCGGCGCGTTCGCATGCGCTGACTGCGCGCGCGTCGTTCCGTGAGCTCCACAATCCGCGTGGTGAAGCCGCATGTGAACGACTCCTCGCGATGATTGCGATCGACACCGGCGACTACGAAGCGTCGTCACTCCACGCACGCGTTGCCGCGAAAATTTACGAGAAGCTCCGCGATCCGTGGGGTGATCTCGAAACGCTGCTTTTGCTCGCACAGGTTGCGCTCGCGGAGGGCAACGGATCGGCCGCAGAGATCATTTCGAAGTGCGACGAGCTCGCGGTCGACGAAGCAGAGCCTCGTCAACATCGTCACCTCACGCGAGCGTGGCTCGCCCAACGCGAAGGACGTAGCTCGGACGCCGCGATCGAGATCGACTCTGCGCGTGCGGTCTACGGCGACCGCGCGCGGGCAGGTGATCACACGCCGCATCTTCTCGAGCGCTTCCGAAAAATGCGTTGGGGTGGTGATGCCGGTGAAGCGGTAGACGCGTGGGCGAGAGCCTTGGCCGTCGAGGACCCTGAAGGTTCAGCGCGGTGGCGAACCAGCGAGCCCAGTCTTCCCAGATAAACTGCCAGACGAAACTAGAAGAGGAGCTCGAGGTTAAGTTTGAGAATGACAGTCGCCCTCTTGTGCTAGTTTCCGCGCATGTCGAGTCCGCAAGAACCCGCCCGCAGGCATCGCCAAAAAATTCGCAGCTCCAAGCAGCTTGCTGCGTGGAAGACAAAACACCCGGCCAAGGCCCAGCCTGAAGTAGAAAAAGCGAAAGCCGCAAAGCCCGCGGTCGCGAAAAAGCCCGCTGCCACCGCTGCAAAAAAGTAACGCGCGGTCGTTCGCTCAGTCGCGCTAACAT
>JBDTFL010000410.1:0-3877 GCA_039937955.1 Polyangiaceae bacterium
GCGTTGGTGTCCAAGACGCCAGACGAGGTGAGCTTCGTTGCAACGCCACTTCCTGCTGCAGGCGATTTGCACCTCGAGAAAATTCTTTTTTCGCTCGGCAAAGATCGCGCAATGCCCACGCGCGCGACGCTCATCGAGGGCGCACGCGACAAAACGGAAATCGTTTTCGGAGCGATGCAGCGCGACGTCGTGATCGACCCCGCGTTCGTCCGACCCCCGTTTTAAAGCCCTTTTGCGATCACTTCGATAAACGAAGCTCGCGCATTTCTTGGCCCTTGTCGGCCGGGCATTCAAGATTGCCTACATGAGCGAGTCCGCAGCCGTTGCCCAGTCCGACGATTCCCACAAGGGTCCCGAGCGCCGCCGTCATCGTGTGTATCTTACACGCAATACCGAGTATCACTTCCGAGACGGCTTCTGCGTCGCGGTGCGTGATCGCCGGACCAACGAGTTTTTACACGGCCACCTTGCGCTGCGTCGGCGCATCCATGGCGGTCTGAAATTCTTCATGAACGGCGCGATCGTGCCGAACATGGGCGAGCCCAAACCAGGCGAAGCGCTTTATTTTGCCTATGAAGGACGCGATTTGGTGACGAGCCCGCTCGAAGCCGTCGAGCGTCCCGCGAAAAATATCGTCGCGGCTTATCCGTCTTCGAAGAAAGCCAAGTAGCTCGAGTCGTCGTACCCGCAAGGGCGAGCCGTAGTATCTTGAGCTCGTCACATGCTCGCAGTACCGCCTCGCGCCGAGCTTCGCATTCGTCCGCTCGAAACGGCGCGCCTCTCCATGGCGCCGATCGAATCCACCGACGCTCACGATCTTTGGTACGCGGTGGACGGATCGCGCGCGCAGCTTTTGCCGTGGCTGCCCTGGGTTCCGTTCAACGTCGATCCGGACGCGAGCTACCGTTACGCCGAAGCGAGCGCGAACGATTGGGACAACGCACGCGCGTGTCGCTTCACGATTCGTGAAAAATCGACGCGACGGTTCGTCGGCGTGGTCGGCCTCGAGTCCTTCGCGCACCTGCATTTGAGCGTGGAGCTCGGGTATTGGCTGCGCACCGACATGACGGGCTCCGGTTTCATGACCGAGGCTGCAAAGTCGGTGGTGGACTGGGCGTTTCAAGAGTTGAAGGCGCATCGCGTGCGCGTCGCTGCAGCGACTGACAATCATCCGTCGCTCTCGGTCATCGGCCGGCTCGGTTTCAAGTTCGAAGGCATCGCGCGGCAAGCAGAGCTCGTGAACAATCGGTGGCTCGATCACGCCGTGTTCGCGAAGCTCGCTAGCGAGGCCTGACTTCGGAAAATGGTTGGCAAGCCAACGGATTTTTCTAAAAAGCCTATTTTTCTCGCGCAGAATCGATCAGTTGACGCACGCGCGTGATCCCCGCCGCGCTTCGTGAGCCATACCAACAAAGATCTTTTCCGTTCGTGTGCATGACATGTTTCTTCGCCGCCGGAACATCCAGCGCGCGAAACACGTCGGCGTCTTTTTCGGAAAACGGATGCGGCTCGTCGGGCAGCAGGATCAATTCGGGCGCGCGTTCCACCACCTCGTCGAGCGTCACGCGCGGATAGCGAACGTCACGCTCGGCGGTTTTCTCTTTGGAGAGCGGTGCGCGTTTTCCGAGATCGGCGGCGAGCGGATAGCGACGCTCACGATCCGCAAAAATATTTTGGGCACCCGCCAAATCCAGCATGTCGCTGATGAACGTCGCGCCATGAATCGTCATGAGCGGATCCATCCAGATCGGACAGAACGTACGAAGCGGCGTTTGGTTTTTTCGTGCGGCCTCGGCTTCGTTCATCGCGTCGTAGGCTTGCTTGACGAGCGCGCGTACGTTGGCGTCGCGTTCCACTTTGAAAATTCTCGCGAGCTTGGCGAGATGCGTGATGCCTTCCGCGACGCGCTTCGGAAACGCGACGTAGACACGAAAGCCGCGGCGTGCGAGCTCCTCGATGTCGCTTCGCGCATTTTCTTCCTGGTTGGTGAGCACCAAATCCGGGCTTAAATCCGAGATGGCGTCGATGTTTGCGTTTTTGGTTCCGCCGAGCGTCGGAATGCCGGCGACGAGATTCTCCGGAAGCTCGCAGTACTCGGTGCGGCCAATCAACGCTGACGCGCAACCCAGATCGGCAACCGAAAGCGTGTCGCTCGGCACCAGCGAGACCACGCGTTTTGGCGCTACCGGAAAGTAGAGCTCGCGCCCGCGGTCATCTGAAATTTTCATTCGCCGAAATCGTCGTCTTTGGGCGCCGGCGGTGCGGGCGGTCCGCCGTCGGCGTGGCTGCCGATTTTCGCAGCGCAATCGGCCCACACCGGATCGTCGCAAGCAGCAGCTTGCGCAACGCATGCGACGACGTGGTGCCCTTCGTGCTCGACCAATCGATCGAGGATGAACCGGCAGCCACGCGCGCAGCCATCTTCGTCGCATTTGGAAGATGCATGTAGTTTGCAGTCGTCATTGCACTGGAGCTCGGGCTTGCCGACCGGCGTGGTGGCCGATGGACAGCCGATGAGAACCGCAGCAACGAAGAGACCTGCGAGCATGCGTTTCATTCGATCCTCGCGAGCTTGAGAAGCGATGCTTCGAACGCGACGTTTTGACGGCGCGCTTGCGCGAGACGAACCACGAGCGTGGGTTTGCCCGTGCGTGCATCTACACCGAAGACGATCCCTTTCGGAACGTCGTCGGGATCCACTGCGACCGAAAGCGTGTCGATGCCGTCGAGCTCGTGAGCGATCGCGCCCGCTTCACTGCCGAGGCCGCTCGAAACGATCACGATTGCGATCTGCTCCGAGCGAATTTCCGATGCAAGTGCGTTCGCTCCTTCATAAGGGATTGCGTGCTGATCGTGCGCCAAACCCCCTATTTTTTCGGTCTTTGCGAGCGCACTTACCAAATTACGTGCTTCGGTCACCGACGGCGCGTTGCCGTCTTTGTAGACGACCAACGTGTGAACGTGACCATTGGCGCGCGCCCCGAAATGGCGATCGTAGCTCACCGCTTTCACGACGAACGACACGAGCCCCACGGGCCCAATCATTCGCGATTCATCCGCACGCACGGAGGCGGCGGCGCACGTGACCGCCACGACAGCAAAACCGAAAGCGAAGAGAGAACGCACGGTGAGCGAGTCGGTTGTACCATGGGCGCCGTGTCGCTCGGAACTCGACTTGCGCTGACGATCGGTAGCGCTCTTCTGATTCTGTCGGCACTGCTCTTCAACGAGCTTACGTCACGCGAACGTGACGGCATTCTGCACGCAAAAGCGGTCGCAGCAGCCACGGTCGCCGACCTTTTCGCGAACGGCACGTCGGCCGCGCTCGACTTTTCGGACATCGATGCCATCGACGCGGACATTCACGATTTCGCCGTCGCTTACGACGTGACCTGCGCCGCCGTTTGGCAGGGTGACGACTCGAAACCGATCGCCGCATCCAAGACCGATCCATGCGTGGAGCTCCTCGCGCCACACAACGATGCGCTCGGCCGCACCGTCACATTTCCCGATCGACTCGAGGTTGCGCGAGCGGTAACGGCGCACGGCAAGCCGCTCGGTCGCGCGTTGCTGGTCTTCTCGCTTGCCCGAGAAAATGCCTCGATTTCTGCGAGCCGCTCGCGGCTGCTCGCGCTGTTTGCCGGTCTCACTGCGGGTAGTGCGTTGTTGCTCATTCTCGTCGTGCGTCGTCAAATCGTGTCGCCCGTGAGCCTGCTCGTCAACGCCGCGCGGCGTGTCGGAATGGGTGACTACAAAGCGCGCGTCGACGTTTCGTCCGGCGACGAGATCGGTGTGCTCTCGCGCGCATTCAACGCGATGGGCGAAGCCATCGCCGACCGCGAGGACAAGCTCGAAGCCGCGACGCGCAGCTTGCGTG
>JBDTFL010000411.1:0-3452 GCA_039937955.1 Polyangiaceae bacterium
GCGCCGCCGTTCCGCAAGAAGCTCGATCAAGCGTCGCGCGTTCTCGCGGAGCTCGATCGACGCGGCGGAAAAGCGGATGCGGTGCTTCTCGACAACGACACGCGGCCTGATCGCGTCGTGGTGAGGATGCGATGAGGATGGACACACATGTAGCCCTTTGCGACTTTCGCGAGCATGTGCGCGGCCCGGGAATTTGCCTGTCGAAATGTTTCGCGAGAATTTGGCCCGATCTCGTGCTTCGTGTTGAAAGTGGGTCGACATGAGCAGCCCGACGCAATCAAGTTCACACGGCGAAATCGTCGTCGGCCTCGACATTGGGACCACCAAAGTTTGCGCGGTCGTCGGAGAGGTCGACACCGATGGCATCACCATCCTCGGCGTCGGCAGCGTTCCTTGCCGCGGACTCCGAAAAGGGATCGTCTCCAACATCGACTGGACAGTGCGGTCGATCAAAGACGCCATCGAAACGGCGCAGACGATGGCCGGTGTCGAAATCCGAACGGTCTACGCGGGAGTCGCCGGTAGCCACATTCGATCGCAAACCTCGGACGGCGTCGCAGCCATCGCGGGCGGTGAGGTTCAACGCTCCGATCTCGATCGCGTCCTCGAAGGCGCCCGCGCCATTCCGGTCGACGCGGATCGTCAGATTCTCCATGTGTTACCGCGCGAATATCTGGTCGATACGCAAGACGGCATTCGCGATCCGATCGGAATGAGCGGGGTTCGTCTCGGCGTGAAGGTGAATCTTGTCACCGCGGCAACCACCTGCGTTCAAAATGTCATTCGCTGCGCAGAGCGCTGCAATCTCACGGTCGCCGACGTCGTGCTCGACGCGCTGGCCAGCGCCGAAGCGATCCTTTCCGAGGACGAAAAGGAAATTGGCGCGGCAGTGATCGACATCGGCGGCGGTACCACCGACCTTCTTCTCTATGTCGACGGTGGCATCGCGCACACGAGCGTGATTCCGGTCGGGGGGAACAACATCACGAACGACATCGCAGCCGGCTTGCGAACGCCGATGGCCGAAGCCGATCGTTTGAAGCGCCTCTCCGGTTGCGCGCTCGGGCGCATGGTCGGAGCGGACGAAGAAATCGAAGTGCCGGGAGTTGGCGGTCATGCACCCCGGCGCGCCGCACGCCGTGTTTTGTCGGATATTATCGAACCGCGCGTCGAGGAAATTTTTGCGGTCGTCCGCAAACGTATCGAAGACACCGGCATGCTCGAGCAACTCTCGGCCGGCGCAGTTCTCACCGGCGGCGCTGTTTTGCTCGAAGGAATGACCGAGTTCGCCGAAGAAATTCTCGGCATGCCGGTTCGCATCGGATTTCCCACCGGCGTCAAAGGCATCACGCAACTGGTTCACGGACCGCAGTACGCAACGGGCGTGGGTCTCGTGAAATATGGCGCGCAGGTGATGTTGGACGCGCAAGCTCGTCAAGTCGCGCCCGCGCATTCGGGTCGTCGACTTCAAGCAGCGCAAACGGTCGCGATGGCGGAAGCCGCTGCAGCAGCTGGCGACAAATCAAAATTTTGGGAGTGGCTCAAAGCTGCTTTCTGAGAACCATTAAGAAGGAATGTACTTGGCTTATCTTCAATTTTTATCGCGATTGATTTCTAAGAATTAGCTGTTTGATATGCAGTGTTTCAGAGAAGAGGCGCTCTGGAATGCTGATTGAAGCGCGCAAAAACACACATAGAAAACCAAAAGACTTCGGGGCGGAGACGCTCCAGCCGGGAGGCACGGCGATGAGTTTCAGCATTGAGTTCGCGGACGAGCAGCAAGAATACCAAGCGCGCATCAAGGTCGTCGGTTGCGGCGGCTCAGGCGGAAACGCCGTCAACACGATGATCAATCTCGGCCTTGAAGGGGTCGAGTTCATCGTCGTCAACACGGACGCGCAGGCGCTCAATGCGAACCTCGCTCCCACCAAGCTCAACATCGGCTCGGCGGTGACGAAGGGGCTCGGAGCCGGCGCAGACCCGGAAAAAGGGCGCAAAGCAGCGCTCGAAGACGTTCAACGAATCAAGGAGCTCATCACGGGCGCCGACATGGTCTTCGTGACTGCCGGCATGGGTGGCGGCACCGGAACGGGTGCAGCACCGATCATCGCGCAGCTCGCGCGTGAAGAAGGCGCGCTTTGCGTCGGTGTCGTAACGAAGCCCTTCTTGTTCGAAGGTCGTCAACGCGCCCGTCGCGCGGAGATTGGTCTCGCGCAGCTCAGCGAGCACGTCGACACCCTGATCACCATCCCGAATCAAAAGCTATTGTTGCTTGGTGATGATGACCTCACATTCATCGAAGCTTGTCACAAAGCCGATGAAGTTTTGTTTCAAGCCGTCAAAGGCATCAGCGATCTCATTACACAAAACGGCATCGTCAATGTCGACTTCGCTGACGTGAAGACCGTGATGTCGCAAATGGGCCGTGCGCTCATGGGCACTGGCATCGCAAAAGGTCAGAACCGCGCACGCATGGCAGCAGAGATGGCCGTCGCATCTCCGCTCCTCGACGACATCTCGGTCGAAGGCGCGACCGGCGTTCTCATCAACGTCGTCGGTGGTCCGGATTTGAAGATGCGCGAAATTCAAGAGGCGGCTTCGCTCGTTCAGGAGCAAGCTCACGAAGACGCAAACATCATCTTTGGCGCGAGCATCGACGAGTCGCTCGGCGAAAACGTCAAGGTCACCGTCATCGCGACGGGCTTCGACACCGCAGAACGCCAAGAGCGCATGGAGATGGCCGCATCTTCGGCGCGCAGCGCATACAACCCGCAAAATCAAGCGTCCTTCGCACCACAAGCGACGCTGGCGCCGCAGAGCCAACCGGCCCTGCGCGGTCGCGAGAGCTTCGTTCCGCAATCACGCCCGACCGTCGAGCAGCAGGCCGCGTCGACGCGTCGTCCGCAGCACGCACACGACGCTCGCACGCAAGCCGCCGCACAGTCACGACTTCCACTCCGTGAATCTGCAGCGCCGTCGAGCTTTCCGAATTACGAAAGCGATTGGGACGTGCCTGCGTTTCAGCGCAAAAACAACGGCTGATCAATTTCGGATGGAACCAGTCCACGCGCCGTAATCTGAGCGCGTGGATTGGATCGTCGTTGGCGCAGGCTCATCGGGCGCGGTCGTCGCAGCGCGGCTGACCGAGACCGACGCGCACCACGTGACGTTGCTCGAGGCCGGTCCGGACTATTTACCCGAGCATCTGCCGTACGACTTGAGTGACGGCACGCGGAACGCGATGACGTCGCACGACTGGAATTTGTGGCATCGGCCGAACAACGCGTCGCCGCTCCGCCTGAAATTTCCGCGTGGTCGTGTCGTCGGCGGATCTTCCGCGGTGAACACGTGCATTGCGCTTCGTGGTCAGCCCGAGGACTACGACGAATGGGGCGCGCTCGGCTTGCGCGATTGGAGCTGGGAAAAATGCCTGCCGGCGTTCGTTCGTCTCG
>JBDTFL010000412.1:0-6586 GCA_039937955.1 Polyangiaceae bacterium
CTCCATCAGCGCCGCAACCTATGCCCCCGACCAGCTCGGTGGTCGCCGGTTCCGACGCACCAACTGCGCTTCCGGCCGCAACGTCAGCGCCGAGCCCGAACGACACGACGATGGTTCCATTGACCATCGACGTTCACAGCGACTGCACCGATTCCGTGCCGTTGTTTCTCGGCGACAAACCAAAATTCGGAAGCGGCACCAAAACGAGCGTGAGCTCCAACTCGACGACCAGCTTTCCGCGCGACAGTGACGGCACGCTCACGATTTGGATCATCGACGATCAAGAAAACGGGCTCGCCAGCGTGCACATCACCAAGCGCATGAAAAAGGTCGAAATCGGCCGCAGCTGTCGCACGCTCGACGCGCACTGATCGATCCTCACGATGGAAGAAAATCAGATTGTGGAGCTCGGTCCCTTCGACATACCGGAGCTGCCGTCGCGGCCGGTGCGCCTTTTCTTACCGACCGGATTCAAGAAGCAAAAATTTCGCGTGCTGATGGTGATGTTCGACGGCCAAAATATTTTCGACGACGAGCACTCGTTTTCGGGCGGCTGGCACATGCAGGATTTGATATCGCGGCTTTCACCGCGCGCGCATTTTCGCCCTGCGATCGTCGGTATTCATCACGGCGGTGAGTCGCGCCTCGACGAGCTCGCGCCATTTCGGACCGAACAAGGCGGCGGCAAGCTCGACCTGATGCTCGATTGGACCGGTAATCTTTTGTTGCCGATGTTGCGCGAAGAGCTCGACATCGTCGAAGGCCCGCTCGGCGCAATCATCGTGGGCTCGTCGATGGGTGGCCTCGCATCGCTCTACGCGCACTTCACGCGTCCGACTCTTTTCGGCGGCGCGCTCGTCATGTCGCCGTCGCTCTGGTTCGGGAAAGATCGGGTCTTCGAGTCGATCACGTCGTGCCCGACGCCGAACCCATCGCGTATTTATTTCGACTGGGGAACGCGCGAAGGTCGCGAGATGAGTCAGCCCGCACATGACATGGCCGCGCATCTCGAGGCGCGCGGCTACTCGGAGGAGCAGCTCATGATCCGCCGTGATTTGAAGGGCAAGCACACCGAAGCCGATTGGCAGCGCCGCATGCCGCGCGCGCTCCGCTTCATGTTCGCCAAAGACTGAGCGCGCTGAAGAAATTTTTCGTCAACGCACCGACGGATATTTCGAGAGCTTCCGCTGCAAGCTTCGGCGATGCAAACCGAGAAGGCGCGCCGCTTGCGAGATGTTGCCGTTGCAGTCGGTGAGCACACGATGAATGTGCTCCCACTCCGCACGTGCGAGTGACGCTACCTCGTGATCGATCTCCACGGGAGCGGTCGGCTCTTTGGTGGCGCGTTCGAACGCTGCCAAAATTTCGTCGACGTCTGCGGGCTTCGTCAAATAGTGCGTTGCGCCAAGTCGCACCGCCTCGAGCGCGGTTGCGATGCTTCCGTATCCCGTGAGCACGACGACGTTGGTGGTCGCGTCTATTGCTTTCAGCTCGCGCACCAAATCCAAACCCGATCCTCCCGGCATCTTCAAATCCACGAGCGCCATCTCGGGAGAATCGGCGCGAGCCAAATCAATTGCATTCTGCACGCTTTCCGCGCCACGCACCTCAAAACCCCTATTTTCAAGCGCCTTTATGAGACGCGCTCGAAACATCGTGTCGTCGTCGACGACGAGGATCGTGTGCGGTGAAAGCGAAGGGAGCCCGGCCTTCGGGGGATCAACGGGCGCGGTCACTTTTCCCTCATCGGAATTTCGAGAACTACCTTGGTGCCGCGTGGTGATGTCGATGCAAACGCCAACGTCCCACCGAGGCGGTCCGCAAACGCACGCGCCAAAAATACGCCGAGGCCCATACCGGCGCCCGGATCCTTCGTCGTGAAGAATGGCTCGCCGACGTGCGCGAGCTCTTCGGCGGTCATGCCGGTGCCTTCATCCATGACCGAAAACCGAATGCGGTCTCCTGCCGAATCGATCGCGAGAACGACGTGCGCGGTCGCATCACTCGTAGCTTCGAACGCATTTTTCACGAGCGACCCGAGCGTCTGCACCAGGGCACGCGATGGCACGACGAAAGCGGTCGATGCATCGGCGCGCACATCGAGACGTGCCGATCGTGCTTCGTCGAGGCGACGACGCAACTCGAGCGCGATCGCTTTTGCGTCGGTTTTTTCCGGCACTTCACCCGCTGCGCCGCCGGCCTGCGCGCTCATTTGTTGGACGATGTCGCGACAACGATCGACCTCGCGGCGAATCAAAACCGCGTCTTCGCGAAGCGCATCTGCTCCCGAGAGAAGCTGCGCGGCGCGTTCCAATTCTTTCGATGCAATCGCGATCGTAGCGAGTGGAGTTCCGAGCTCGTGAGCTGCACCAGCGGCCAGCGTGCTCAGTGATGCCAATCGTTCGTTCGTCGCAGCAAGTCGCTGCGCACCCTCGAGCTGGGCATCGCGTTGCCGAAGTGCGCCGGACACGCGCGTGACGAAATAGGCAATGAGCACTGCCGCCAACGTGAACGCGACGAACATTCCTTGAAGATGCAGATTGAACGCGCTCGTTCCGGAATGATGCATGTGCTCCATTCCGGCGAGCGGCACGTTCGCGAAAAATAAAAATGCGTACGCCGCGGCTGACAGCATGACGATCGCGGCGGTCGTTCCGGTCCCGAGCACCAACGCGGCGATGGTGATTTGCACGAGAAAAAGCACGCTGAATGGATTCGACGGGCCGCCGGTGAAATACAAAAGCGCGCCGAGTGAGAGCGTATCGAACGCCAAAACGGCTGCCACCAAACGCGAAGAGACAGAACGTGTAGACCGCATCCATCTCTGCAGCACCACGTTGCTCATTGCCGTCACGAGAATGATCACGGCGAGCGCGACGAGCGGCAGCGGCAGACGAAACAAAAGCAGCGTGCCCAAAATCGTCGCGGCTTGACCTATGACCGCGCCCCAACGCATTCGCAAAAGCCAACGCAGCGTGATGGCTGGCGTCGACAAAAACGCCGCCTCGCCAATCAAGCTTGGCGCGCTGGTGCCTCCGGTTTGCGTGATGGCGGTCACGTTCACTTTCTCGAGCGTAGCAACTGTCATGGAAGGAGCAGCGCTTGGCTGCAGGCGGGGCCGTCCGTTTTTCCTTCGAGCCACGAAAGCAGACAGCGATCGCGAACGTCGCCGGGGATCAAGATCGCTCCACCGGCATGTTTTTCGGTGCCGCGTGCTTTTCGGATGAGCGTCAATCGCTCAGGATTTTGGCCGTGATCCGCGACGACCTCGCTCATGATTTCGGGCTCGAGCTGAGTAATTGCGGAATACATGGAATCGATTTCGGCGGTGGTTGTTTGCGCGCCGCCCGGAATATCACCGAGCCCGAGACGCATTCCGTCCTGTCCCCACATGCGCAAATTTCGGTAGCGCGAGCCGTGACAATCGAGGGTGCCGCAACGGCGATCGAGCGCCGCCGCCACGGGATCGAACGATGCGCGATCAGGTGTGATGGTGATGGTACGCGAGTCGGCGTCGGGCGTAGAGCACGCGACCACAAAAATTAGAATGAGAAATACACTATAAAACAAGCTGGATCCGCGCATCACGGCGACCCCCCCGCGGACGAGAGCTGGGCGGCAGTCGCTGCAACGTAGACGGGGCCCGGCGAGATGCGGCTGGCCGTGCTCGCATGACAGCCGGCGCAGGATCCGTCGCGACCGATGATGGTGCTCATCGTCGCGGTCGCGGAGCCGTAGGTGATCGCCACCTTCACTGGGTAGGTCGGTTGCCAACGTCCGGATTCGATCCAAAAATTTCCGACCTCGTTGCTGGTCGCGGTGAAGGTGGAGAGGTTCGCGTCGGTGAGTGAAACGGTGGCGCCGTGCAACGGTGCGGTGCTTCCGAGCACGCCGGTGACAGTACCCGCCACGCTCCATTGCGGCGCGGTCGTGCCGTCGTGACAGATAAGACAAGGCTGACCAGGCCGATGGTCGGGTCCTGGGCTCACCCCCGGCGCCTCGTCACCCAAATCACTTTGAGCTTCGTCGTGCGTCGGGTCGAGCGAGCAGCTGAGTGCGGTCGCGACGAATGCAGCGAACAGAAAGTGCTTCACCATGTTGCCTCGATCGAAAGCGAAGCAAGCGCAGAGGTTCGGTGCGTGATGTACAAATCATCGAAAAAAGCCGTGTAAGTCGCATCGAAGCTGAGGCCGAGGATCCAAGCGTCCATTCGCGATTTCGGTCCGATGGCCCAGCGCGCGCTCCCGCCCGCCGTGAGATTCATGAGCGGACCGAGCTCGCGATCGCCGGTGAGATACGTCGGAACCGACGCCCGATCACCAACATAAGCGCGCTGCCAAAATGAAGATGCAGACTGCACGTAATAGCGAAGATGCGGCCCTACTGTCCAACGCGGCGCCACGTTGAACAAGAGATGAGCGTCGCTCATGAAGCCTTTGATGCTCCATGAGTCGTCGTAAATTCTGGATTCGAGACGCAACACCGATGCATCGAAGCGATGCGAGAGGCGCGCGGTGAGCGCGTAGCGTTGACGCGAGAGTGGAAGTGACTCGATCGCGCTCGCTGCTCCCCGCAATTCGTTCACCGCTGCGAGCGACGCACCCACCGGAACGGATGGCGCAGTTTCAGGCGAAAATAAGGGGATATAGCGATACGGCTTCGACTGATCGCCGATCTCCAATTTCAAATCGCCGGTGAGCGCAAGCGTCGTCGAGCGGTCGATCACCTTCGTGAAGCCGAAACTGAACGCATGATGATTAAACGAATGTGAGAAAACCGAAAACGGCGTTCCGGTTTTTCCGATGCGATCGAAGCCGTACCCGTACCCTAAGATTAAGCTTAGGTTTCGTTCGTCGAGATCGTGCGTGACGTAGCCGCCGCCTGAATACGCGAGATAATCCGGCTCGCTCGAGATCGACGCTTCTGCGGCGCCGCCCCAATTTCCACGCGCGTAACTGACCTTCGCGCTTCCGCCTTGGCGAACTTCTTCCCAACGACGTGATGCAGTGGAGACGATGTCGACCGATGCTGCCGAGATCACGTCGACCAAATACGATCCGTCGATCGACCATCCTGCCGTTGGATTTTCGACATGCCCGGCGATGCTCGGCGTGAAGACGTTGACGTGATCGGTGTCCGAGTACACGGCCACCTCAGACGAAGCGCGTTCCACGAGCTTGCCACCGTCTGCGCGCGCAACATCGCAAACTGCGATCAACGCACAAACTGTCTTTAAAACTAGTTGTTTGGAGATCCGCAAACGAACCATTGCAATAGCTCAGTGCGATCATCCGGCGACAACATTGCGTCGGCTCCAGCGTCAGAAGGCGGCATCAAACAGTCGGCGACTTGAATCAGAGAGGTCGTTTCTAGCTTGGTCAAATTTTTGTAATTGGTGAGATCACGATCGGACGCCGAGCCCGTGCTCGAGTGACACGTGACGCACGTGCGCTTCACCAGCGGCGCGATGTCGTTCGCGTAGCTCGGCGCAGAGGGACAGCTCTTCGGAATGCTCGTCGTGCAATTCACGGCACGCGCCGCATCTGCCGCAGCTAGCGCGCCGGCGTAATCCGGAACGTTCGGATCGTTTTCCGGGTTCGTCGTGCACGCGAACATTCCGATCGCGAAGAAAATCACGATCACGAATACAGCCAAAAACAGCCGCGATTTCACGTCACGGCACTGTAACTCGGAAGGCCGCATGTCCGTGCGGCGAGTCGTCGAGCACGTCTGCGCATTCTTCATGAATGTGGAAGCGAACCGTCCATTGCCCCGATGCATCGAATACCACGCGACCCTTGTACGTGCCTGAACCCGCCGGTGACTCGATCAAGTTATCTGCCTCGGGGCTCGGGTGCGTGCTCATGTCGTCGCACGATGCATTCGAGTCGGTCGGCTGAAATACTTCCATGATGAGACCGTCCGGAACGCCAGTCACCGGAGAGTTGTCGGTGAGGTTGGTGATGGTGGCGGTGAATGTGACGCCGGGCACGCCTTCGCAGATCGGCGTTGCCGACCAAACCACGTGATATTTGCAATCGTCGTCGTCGCCGGCATTGCCGAACATCGTCGTGCCGTACTCGCAATCTTCTTCCGCGCCGGCGTCGTCGTCACCTGCATCGTCCGGCTCGGTGCCGCCACCACTCAGTCCGGCGTCGTTCACTCCGCAGGATGCAGGGTCCACGCTTTGCGGCGTCGCGCCTTTGCAATGCGTATCCGCGTTTCCAGGAGTCGCCGCGCCGGGGTTTGCGCACGTGAGCGTAGTCGGCGTTGTCGTTCCGGAGCTCGAGCTCGAACAAGCGGAAGCAGAGAGCACGACGCCCAGGCCCAGCGTGAAGAATGAAGAAACGACGATTGAGGGGGAGCGCATCAAGACACCTTAGCGAGCGAGACGTCGATCGACCCTGTGGTTTATTGTCGCATTCCGCAGCCCAATTTACGGGTGATTGTCAATTTTCGAGCTGCGTCGATTTGCCGCATCGATTCTTGGCGTAGGTGACGGCAAACTACATGTTCGATGACGCCGCTCCGCTCCCTCTTCTACGCGTCGTCGCTCGTGTTGGTTTCGGCGTCGTGCAGCAACGCG
>JBDTFL010000413.1:0-6177 GCA_039937955.1 Polyangiaceae bacterium
CGCACCCCGAGCGTGTGGGATATGTAGGTTTTTTGGCCGAAGGGCACTTGCTCTGATCTGATCGGCAAATGCGTTTCTCAGCTGTGTTGGCCTTGGGGATTCTCGGTTTGGTCGGTGTCGTCTCGGACGCGAGCGCGAAATCGAGAGAAAAAATCGACATGATCGGCATGCGCGAGGGACGCGAGCCAGCCCGCATTTCCTCCGCGGACAACGCGCGAGGTCTTTACGTGCGCGGTCAAACCGCGGGGCGCTCCGATTTTTCGACGCTGCTCGATCGCATGTCGGCGCGCGGTATCGACACTGTTGTGCTCGACGCGAAGGACTACGACGGCCTGATCACGTACCCGTCGAAGGTCCCGCTCGCGCTCGACGGCGGTGCGGTGATGAAGAATCCGCCAATCAAAGATCTCGGCGCGAAGATTCGCGAGATTCACGCGCACGGTCTGCGTGTCGCGATGCGCGTTTCGTCTTTCAACGACGAGCTCATGAGCAAAGCGAAGCCGCTGCTTTCGGTGCGCTCCAAAGGTGGCCACGCGTATCCGATCGGTTGGCTCGATCCGTCGAATCAGGGCGCGCAGGACTACGTGATCGATCTCGTGCACGAAGCGCTGAATGCGGGAGCGGATGAAATCGAGCTCGACTACGTGCGCTTCCCGGTGCTCGGGATCAAGAACGCAGATTTTCATCTCCAAGAGCGAAACCTCACGAAAACGCAGGTGATCCGCGATTTCGTGCGCCGCGTTCATGCACTCACGCGCGCGCGTGGCGTGCCACTTTCGCTCGATGTGTTCGGCGTGATCGCGTTCGGCAAGCGCGGTGACATCGAAGGGCTCGGACAAGATCCAGCGCTGCTCGCTGCTGAGTGCGAAGTGCTCTCGCCGATGGTTTATCCGTCGCACTACGATCCGGGATTCGCGGGCTTCGATACGCCAGGTGATCATCCGGAGCTCGTCGGTATGGCTCTAAAAGAATTCATTGCGCAGATCGACGCCGCCAAAGTTCCGCATCCTGCAAAGGTGCGCCCGTGGCTCCAAGCCATGGCGTGGAAATCACCGACATATTCGCCGAGCTATCTCTCGCGCGAGATCAAATCGTCGAACGACGCAGGTGGCTCCGGTTGGCTGATGTGGAATCCCGGTCAAAATTACGGCTATACGTGGGAAGCCGTGCCCGCGCGAAACCGCTGAAAACAAGCCACTCTCGCGATCTCAGTGATCCCAGATATTCCAGTCGGGGTATCGAAGCTTCGCGCGGCAGCCGAGCGTTTGCATCTGTGCTCGCAGCAGATCTGCCGTATCGATCGTCTCGATATACGCCTCGTCGGGAGTTATCGGCATGTTGAACTTCATGATCATTCGCCGAAAGATGCGATGAAGCCCGAAGCGCTGGAGCTTTCGCAGAACCAAATAATAGGGACGACGACCGTCGTTGGTCATGACGATGATTTGCTTTCGTCTGTCGCGTGACGATTTCTCGCGGCGGACGAGCCCGCGTTTTTCGAGCGCGCGCGCCATGCGGCTCACCGTGACTTGAGAGACGCCAAGCCAGCGCGCGATTTCCGCTTGAAATGCGTGTTCCCGCAGCTGTCTCACGCAATAAAAGAAGTCGAAGCGCGCGGGTGTGAGTCCGAATTTTTGAGCGAAAGGGCGCGCAACCGCGAGTGCCGTGTAGTGCGCGCGTTTATAGGCGAACGAGAGAAAGTGCATGTGGCGCCATCAGCAGGAGGCGTGCCGAAGTCGCGCGCCGTCGGTGAAGTGTTTCTCCGCTGCTTCGCACAGGCCGATTTCCTGAGCATGCTAAGGAAATCGGGGTCGGAGAGGGGGACGAATTTTGGGACTGCCGACCTCGCAGCGATCTGTCGCGGACAATTTCGAGGTGTCCGCAGACATTGCAGTCGCGAAACGTTTACTGCGTTTTTATTCGGCCGGCCGGCCGCGCGTGGCGTTTGCGGGCAGCGCGACTGCTGGATTTGACGAAGCCGAGCGAGCCGGCACAGCGGACGACGCCGACGGCATCGCGGATACCGACGACACTAACGGCGCCTGCGCGAGTGCAGGGGAGTCGCGCTCGCTGTTTTCTCGAGATGCCCAACGAAGAACACCCCGGCTAGGCCGTTTTTGACGTCACGCGCCGTGACCGCGCGGTTTGGTGGGCGCCATACCCTCGATGTCCTCGTCACCCGTCAGCCGCGGAATACGCTCGCGCTTTTCGGTGTGCTCTTCGATGTCCGGCGCCGGCGGCGGTCGGTCACTCGCGCTGGGCTCGTACGTGATCGGAATTTCCGAATCGTGCGTCGTGCGCGTGTCGGGAACCGGTCGCCGCGCCTTCGGCTTTGTTCCGCGATGAAGCACGGCCAGCTCGTGGAATCTTTTTTTCAGCTCGTCGAGCCGCGCTTGGCTCACCTCTTCCACGACCTTCGGTGGATCTTGGCGGATGGTCGGCGGAACGGCGGCATCCGCTTGTAGCTCGTCCTCTTCCGGCACGGTTGCCAGCGAAAGACCTTCAAGCGTCTTTCGAAATACGGCCGCACTCTCGTAACGCTCGTCCACGCGCTTGCGCGTCGCCGTAAAAATGATTTCGTCGACCGCTTTGGGCAGCGATGGATCGACGTAGCGAACCGACAAACCATCGGCCGCCAGAATTTTCATGAACACGACCTGCGAATTTTCACCTGCAAAAGGCCGCTCACCCGTGAGCATCTCATAGAACACGATCCCCGCAGAAAATAGGTCTGCGCGGCCGTCGAGCTCACCGCCACCAACCTGCTCCGGCGCCATGTAATAGGGCGTGCCCAGCACCATTCCGGCAGTCGTCAGCTCTTCGCGGTAGGCGGAGTCATCCTCGTCCTTCGCGCCGATCAATTTCGAGGTTCCGAAATCCAAAATTTTGACGAAGTTCTCGTACCCCTCCACGCGCGCGAGAAAAATATTTCCCGGCTTCATGTCGCGATGCACGAAGCGGCGCATGTGCGAGCCGTGCAATCCGGAGAGCAGCTGCATCGTGATCGCAACCGCCTCCGAAACGGGTAGCTTGCGTTTGCGTCGCATACGCCGCGCGAGGCTCTCGCCGAGCAGACGCTCCATCACCAAAAACGGAGTGCCGTCTTGCAGCATTCCGAAATCGTGAACCGCCGCCACGTGCGGATGCGAAATCGCGCCCGCAGTTCGGGCTTCGCGCAAAAAACGCTTCAGCGGAATCTGCCCATGACGTGGATCGATGGTCGGAATTTTCACGGCGACCGAGCGCGCCATTCCTTCGTCGAACGCTTCGTAGACCGTGCCGTTTCCGCCACGACCAATGACATCGCGCAGGCGATATTTTCCGCCGACCAAGGCGCCCACGAGATTTCCGCGTCCGGCCGCAAATGGCTCCGCTCCCGGCGGATTCGCGCGCGTCTGCGTTCCGCTCATCGTCGGGCACGCGACATTCAGCGGGTGCTCGAATCCGCAGCGCGGACAAGGGGCCATCCTGTTCGAGTCTAACAAGCCCGCGGAAAGCCGAGCTTAGAAAGCGCTTCCGATCACGTAAAAGCCGACAACGATGAACGCGACGGCTGCTGCGAACGCGATCAGTATCTCGCTGGACGTGACCGGCGGCGCAACGGAGCGCGCGGGTGCATGTGCGATAGGAGCCGCGACCTTTTTTGCGATCGGTTTTTCGGCTGCAGGTTTTGCAGCGAGTTGTTCCGCGGGCTTCTCGGCTGGTTTTTCTGCTGCTTCTTTTGCCGATTTTTCTGCGGCGGTTTCTTCAGTGGTCACAGCCGGCTCCTTTGGCGAGGCGTCGCTGCTCTCCGCGGCGCGCTGTTTCTCGCTGCTTTTGCGTTTGTCTCGAATCGCTTCGAGCGCCTCGCGCGGTATGTCGCGAATGACGGTGTCCGCGCTGTACGCATCGCCAGAAGCTGGCGGTGGAACCGTGTCTGCGCGGTGTACTTCGGCCTCGCCGCTTTGCGCGACGGGCTCGTCTTTCGGGTCGTCATCCCACGCTCGGTCGGCATCGTCGCTGCTTTTTTCGCTCATGCGATCACAGGATCGTATCTCTTAAAACCGTCCGCTGCACACGATTCCGAGGCCAGGCGCACACGCGAGGTCATCGATAAAAGCCTTGTTCTTGCGGGTTTTCCCCGATTTTTGATTCGTGCTGGGCGCCAAATCCGCTGAAGCACGCGGAGCCGTCAGCAGCAGAACCGCGCCTCCTGCCACAAGCGCGCCGGCGCTGACGAACCCCACGATCGAGATGGTCGTCCACGTTTGTGCCGTGTCGATCTTCGACTGACAGAGCGGAGGTTGACCGCTGCCCGCGCGACCCGGACAGCTCGGATCGTCGTTGTACGAATTTACCTCGACCTCGCGCGCGCCGATGCCGACGAACCCGGTGATGATGAGCGCGGCCGAGGTTCCGAGCATCGCGAGAGAAATGTTCCGCTGCGTGTTCGGCGGGTCTCCGCGACGAAGGTACGAGGTCGAGTCACCCACGCCGAGATCACGTTTGTCGTTCGCCACCGTCGCCGGAATGCTCTCGAGCGCGATCGTTTCTCGTGCGATGCCGCCCGGCGGAACGATCACCGAGCGCGACGACGCGTATTTTCCGGGCGCACGCACTTGCACCTCGCGGGTTCCGGCCTCGACGCGAATGGAGCTTCCAGGATTGAGCTTTCCGCGTGAGCCGCCGTCGACGAAGACCTCTGCGTCCGGAGCATCGCAGCGAATTTCGAGCGTGCCCAAATGCGATTGGATCGTCGAGAGCGCCGACGCGAGCGCGTTCCGATTTTTTTCAATCCACGGATCGCTCGCATCTTTGAGCGCTTCGGTCACGTCGTGCTCGGCCTTCAGCCAAATCCCCAGCGCTTGCTCGGCGAGCCCGATCTGCGCGAGCGCGTGCGACGTAGGTGTTAGCGCATAGGCCTTCTGAAAATCTTGAAGCGCGAGATCGTCGCGACCCTGCTCGCGCAGTGCGACACCCGCATCGATGAGCGCATCCGAATTTTGATCATCGGACTGCGCATGTGAGGCGGTGCCATAACTGGTGATCGCAATCAGAGCGAGGCACGGCCAGAGGCGCACGCGGAGAGCCTAGTGCAAAATGGGCGCGCCGTTCGGTGGCGTGTACGAGCTTGCCGAGGCCGATGCGATCGGAGCTTGTTTTTTGCCGCTTCCAGCGGGATCGGCGAGATGCAAATGACCCGTCGAAGTGACCACGTGCGACATGACGCTGGGGATCGGCGGAACCGAGGGCAGAGGAGCCGCGCTCATCGCAGTCGTGGTCAGGTCAGGAGGATCGGCCAGGGCGCTCGCCTGACTCGATGCGCTTGCCGATGAAATCGCGATCGGCGTGCTCGGTGAACCATTCGCTGCCGCATTGGTCGAATGCGCGGCGCTCGCCCAAATGATGACGGCCCCGATCGCGCCGATCGCAGTGAGCACCGCACCGGCCGCGACGCCGCGCGTGAATGCAAGTCGGCGCGGGCCGCGTGAGCTTGGGGGCGGACGATCCAAAATCGCGCGCGCGCGATCGGTGATGATGCCCTCGTCGGTCTCGACGAGATTCGTACGACCCGTGTCGGTGGAGATTCCCATCGGCTCGGGCATCGTCGGCAAATCTCCGATGTCGAGTGAGTCACCGGTCTCCACCATCGAACGCCACGCGCGTGATGTTCCGACGCTGAGCGCGAAGGGCTCGAGCGCTTGAGCGAGCATCCCCACATTTTCGAAACGCTTCGTCGGATCTTTTTCCAGACAACGCGCGACGATGCTGGCGAGCGGCTCCGGAATGTCGGCGCGTACGTCGAGCAGTGGAACCGGTGGGTCAGTCACTACTTTCAAGCAGAGCTCGGTGACGGTGGCGCCGTCGAACGGAACTTTTCCGGCGAGCAGCTCGTACAAAATTACGCCGAGCGCCCAGATGTCACTGCGTGGCTCCGCGTTGCGCGCCGCGCGCATTTGCTCGGGCGCCATATAAAGAGGAGAGCCGACGACGACCGACGAATCGGTGAGCGAAAGATCCTCGCCAGCGGTCGTCCACTTGGAGACGCCAAAATCGAGCACTTTGATGAGCGGCTTGCCGTTGGCTTTGTGCGTGACAAAGAGATTTTGCGGCTTCAAATCGCGGTGCACGATTCCGGCTGCGTGCGCTTCGACGATCGCGTCGCAGGCTTGCAGTACGATCTCGACCGCCTCGTTC
>JBDTFL010000414.1:0-11096 GCA_039937955.1 Polyangiaceae bacterium
CGCACATGAGGCAGCACCAACGCTTCCGATTGCCTCATTTCTGGCTGAAAGATACGCGCGTCGTCTCGGCAGCATCGACGACGTTCTTCGCTATGTTCGCGCGCGCAGGTCCGCGACGAACGACCCAATCGAAGGCGCGCTCGACGCGATTCGTGAAGCCTTGCTGGTCGTCGATTCGGATCCGTCGCTTGCAGCAACGCGACTCGAGGAAGCGCATCAAGCGCGCCCCGACGACTTTGCGTTGCGCGAGCTCTTCGAACGCCTCTCCGTGAATCCCGTCGCTGATCGCGGAACATGGCGTGAGCAGCGCGCAGAAAAAGCACCCGACGAAACCAAAGCGCTCCTCTTATTGGAAGCCGCTTACGACTACGAACGACTCGGCGACGCCGCATCGGCACTGCGCGCAGCAACGGCTGCAAAAGCTGCTGGCCGAATCGGAATCGAATCCATCGTCGTCGAACGCGCAGAAATTCGCACCGGATCCGTCTCGCGCCTCGCCGACGAGCTGCTCGCGCGTGCGCGTGGCGCAAGCGAGCCCGAGGTGCGACGCGAAGCATACGAGCGGCTTTCGGAGATCGACGCAATCGCGCGCAACGATCTCGCAAGCGCGCTGCTCTGGCATCGCAGCATTCTCGAAGATTTTCCGAATCACAAACCGAGTCTTCGTTACCTCGAGCACGCGCTCATTTCCGACGGCCGCGACGACGAACTCGAGCCGATCGCGCAGCACGTCGCGCGCGCGCTTTCGGGAGCGGTCGGCGGCGAAAGCTCGGCGCACGCCAATCTTTCGGCACGTCTGAAAATGCGCGCAGGCGATTGGAACGGCACGGCGGAGATGGCGGAGCTTGCACGCTCGCAGCCGGAAAAAGCACTTTGGGCGCTTCGTTTGGTGAACGCACACGCGCGCGCGAGCTCGGACAACACAGCCGATCTCGAGACAACGCTCGCCCTCTTGGATCGATCGAATCGCCCGGTCGAGCTCGTGACGCTGCTTCTGCGCGGTGCAGATGCTGCGGTTCGCGTGGGTAAAAACGAGCTCGCAAAAGATCTTCTCGAGAAGGCATCGACGACGGATCCTGGTGACGTCGTCGTTTGGGAAAAGCTGGCGCGTGTTCGTCGACAGCTGTTCGACGCCTCGGGCGCCGCGGAAGCCTTCGAAAGCGTCGCTCGCACGAGCATGGTTCGCGCGCATCAACTCGAAGGTTGGTACCAAGCGGCAATCGTCTGGCTCGACACGGTGAAAGATGTCGCGCGGGGTGTCACGGCGCTCGAACAAATCGCCAACGTGGACGTCAATTTCCGCGATGTATTCCCTCGCCTTTCCGCGCTCTACGCTGCGCGCGGTGCACGCGCCGAGCTCGCGTCTCTTCTCGAGCGTCGCGTCGGAAGCGTGAACGATCCAAGCGAGCGCATTGTCCTAGAAATCGAACGCGGACGTGTGCTCGGTGAAGCCGGAGACGTCGCCGGTGCACGCCAAGCTTTCGAGGCTGCGCTCGAGCGCGAGCCCGACAACACCGCAGCGCTTTCTGCTTACGCCGAGCTCTGTGCACGCATGAGCGATTGGACCGCCGCCGAATCCGCATGGGTTCGTCTCGCGCGCTCGCTGGCAACACCTGAAGAGCAGCGCGCCGTTTACTCGAAGCTCGGCGAGCTTTATTTGACGCACGCGGTGAATTTGGCGCGCGCGGAAACCGCGTTCAAAGAAGTGCTGAAGCGCGCACCCGACGACATTCCGGCGACCGAAAAATTGATCGAGGTGTTCCGGCGCGCGAACGACGCCGCTCACGCGATCGAGCTCCAGCAACAATTGATCACGCGTGCCACGGATCCGAACGACCGACGTCGCCGTTTGATCGAGCTCTCTTCGATCTACGAGACGACCTCGCACGACACGCGTAAAGCAGAGCAATCCCTCGAAACTGCGCGCCGCGAATTTCCGACCGACGTCGTCGTGCTTCGTGCGCTCGCCGAGTTCTACACGCGCCATCGTCAGATGCCGGCGGTCCACATCCTGCTCGATCGCGCGGCCGCTGAAGCACGTCGGTCGTTCGCAGCGGGTCGCTTCATGCCGCCGCTCTTCGAGGTGATGGCTGCGGTCTACGACATTCGCGGAAAGAAAGATGCAGCGCGCGCCGTTCAAGCAACGCTCGCCGCGCTCAATGGCCAACCGGCGAACGTGCAAGGCGCAGAAGCGCGCGCCGGCGACCCGCGTCTCGACGAAGTTCTCGCTCCGGAAGTTTTGACGCCCGCATTGCGTGCACTGCTCGCGCGCACCGGCGACGCTTTGGATGCTGTTTTTCCGCTGGATCCACGCGCGGTGCGAGCCGTTCCGTTGCCGCCCAGCGCCGGCCCCATCTACAACGTCGCGCAAGCGATCGCGTCCGGAATGCAGATCCCCGGGCTGCAGGTTTTCGTATCACCGCAGATCGGCCCGACCTGCATTCCGGTCAGCTCGGCGCCTCCGACCATCGTTCTCGGCGAGCAGCTTCTCAATGCGCCGAACTCGCTCGCGCGCACCTTCTTGATCGTGCGCGCGCTGAAGCTCGTACAAGCGCATGCTTCGGCGCTCTTGCGGGTGCCGCCGAACGACCTGCCAGTTTTGATCGCAGGCTGGCTCCAAGTCTTCAATCCGAGCTGGGTGCCGCAAGGTTTGAATCCGCAAGCGCTCGCCGAAGCAGTGCGTCGCATTCAAACGGTGCTACCCCGTCGCAACGACGCCGACGTCGGCCTCATCGCGCTCGAGGTCGCCGGCTCACTCGGCAATCAAGCATCCGCTCTCGGGCCGGGCGCTCTCGCGTGGGCGGATCGCACCGGGCTTCTCGCGGTCGGCGACATGAGCGCGGCGCTCGATGGCATCGCGTGGGTGATGGGCATGCCCAACGGCGCGCCGAAGAGCCCGGCTGAGCGCGCGGCATGGATCGCTCGCGTGCCCGAAGCGAAAGAGCTCTTCGTCTACAGCGTCAGCGATTCATATGCAGAAGCCCGCATGCGCGCTGGGCTTCGTTGACAGTTCAACGATCGCGAATATCGCTGCTTTAAAGCCGATTTCAATTCACTGAACCGTCACACGAACCGGCGGACTCGCTGGATTTCCGTCGGCCTCCGCAATCAGAACGTGCGCGCCCGGTGACAAATTCCAACGCACGCGATGACTCGCGTCCGCGTCCCCGAGCACGCGACCATCGACGCGCAAGCGCACGTGCGTGGCGTCGGCGGGTGCGTTGATTCGAACCGCGAGCGACTGAAGTGAGAACGGGCGGCTCGGATCCAAGACGTACGACGCGCCGTCGTTGGGCGACGCAATCTCGAGAGCTAGATCGCGTGCGGGCTTCGCGGAGCTTCCACAAAGTGGCGACTGAGTCTGAGGCGCGAGCTCACGGTGCGCCGAGCGCGCCCAGGACTGCAGTGCCACGGGAAAGGTCTCGAACGATTTCTGCGCGATGCTCGGACCCGCGCAATCGTCGGCACGATCGCCATTGCGTGAATCGATGCGCACGAACTCGTGCATGTCGCACGCGTCGAGGCTCGCGTGAGCGCGCGGAATCCATTCGGAGATGCGTTGCGTGCACGCAGCGGTCGTCGCTTTGCCAGACAAGGGACAGATGTCGACGCGTATCAAATCGACGTTCGTTGCATCTGCACCGAGCGGAGCGCTGGCTCGCGACTGCATCGCCGACTGCATGACGCTCCGGAAGATCGGACCCGCGCCGGTGATTCCGCTCACGCCATCCATCGCGCTGCCGTCGAAGTTGCCGACCCAAACTCCGACGGTGACCTCGCGCGTGAATCCGATCGTCCAGTTGTCGCGAAAGCCTTTCGATGTTCCGGTCTTCGCCGCGACGTCGAATGGAAGCTCGAGCACGCTGCGCTCACCAAACGACGCCAAACGCGCATTCTTGTCTTTTAGAATATCTGCCAACACATTGGCAACGCTCGCGGGCATCACACGGCGCTCCGACGATTCACCATTACTCGGTAAATCAGCGGTAAATCGAATCGGCTTCCATACCCCGCCACGCGCCAATGTTGCGTATGCGTTCGTTAGCTCGAGCAAGCTCACCTCGCCGTCGCCGAGCGCGAGCGCCGGTCCGTAATAGTCGGCCGCTTCGGTGAGCGAGCCCATGCCGAGATCATGAAGACGATCGAGGAACGCTGCGGGCCCAACTTGCAACGTCGTCCAAACCGCCGGCACGTTGAACGAGTTCGCGAGCGCCTCACGAAGGCGCACCGGACCGTGAAATCGCTCATCGTAATTCATCGGCTCGTACGCGCCCGTGAGTAGCGGAAGCTCCATCTCGACATCGGGTAACACCGTCGCCGCGGTAAAATCCAAACGCTCCATCGCGAGGCCGTACAAGAAAGGCTTCAGCGTAGAGCCGGGCTGACGACGCGCGCGAACGCCGTCATTCTGGCCGGCGTTCTTTGCGTCGAAAAAATCCGGAGAGCCCACGTACGCGAGAACATCTCCGGATGCGTTGTCGATCACGAGCACGCTCGCGGCCGTCACGTTTTTTTTCTGAAGCGACCGAATCGAGAGCAGCGCGGCTTGCTCGGCCTCCCCTTGCAGCTCCCGCGAGAGCGTCGTGTGCACGTCGCCAGAACGAAGAGCCGGCAGCGCCGGATCGAGCGAGCCTTGCGCAAGCGCTGCGATCAAATGCGGTGCCCCGAACGTCGGTACATGCTTTTGAACGAACAACGGCTCGTGGCTCGCGCGGTCGAACGAATCGTCCGAGATCCAACCCGCCGAAAGCATGCGCGACAGAATGCGATTGCGACGCCGCAGCGCGCGGTCGGCGTGTTTGTCGAGCGAATAGACCTCGGGGCCACGCGGAATGGCGGCGAGCGTTGCCGCCTCTGCCAGCGAAAGCTCGCGCGGTGGCTTGTCGAAGTAGTACCGGCTCGCCGCGTCGATCCCGCGCAAATTAGGCCCAAACGGCGCGCGATTGATGTATTCTGCAAGTATCTGATCTTTGGTCAGGCTCTCTTCGATCTTCACTGCCAGCGCGGCCTCGCCGATTTTTCCGAGCAGGTTTCGTTTGTGCGGGCGGGTCAAACGCGCGAGCTGCATGGTGAGCGTGGACGCGCCCGACGTGACTTTCAGCGCGAGCAGATCGCCGAGCGCTGCGCGAGCAACCGCCAGTGGATCGACACCGCCGTGGATTTCGAAACGCTGATCCTCCGCTGCCAAGATCGCGAGCGGAACGACCTTGCCGGCATCTGCGAGCGACACCCAGCTCGCGCGCGTCATGTCGCTGGCCCGCAGCTCGCGCAGCACGTGATCATTTCGATCCAGAAAACGTGCCGATTGCTCGTACCCCGCCGAAGCCTGCGTGAGCTCCGGCGGCACACGCACGAAGGCCGCACCGATCGCGATCACGTAGACCGGAGAAAGGATGACGACGAGGCATGGCAACACCCGACGCAGTACGCGTTTCAGATACGCGAGATTGTGACGCACGACGTTCATTTCACCTCGAACGTAGCGGCAGCGGTGCGGCCGAAGGTCTCCGGCTCATACATGCATTCTGCACGCGTTGGCGGAACGACATAGGTACCGAAGGTCGTGGCGCGCGCGAGATAGCGATAATGAAAGAGCCCGGCCGGCATGTGATCGACGAACGTGAGGACGCGGTCGTCGCGAATCTCGCGGTGGTACCAGCCAAACTCGGTGGCCCGCCCGGCCGCGCGTTCGTCGTCGCCGCTTGCTTCTTCATCGTCTTGATCGCCTTCTTCGCCGGCTTCGGTCACGTCTTGCGATTTTGCGCTCGTTGCAAACGTCGATTGAACGGCTTCGAGTCCCGCGGGCAACGGATCGTCAATCACCACGTTTTCACGAGGATCCGGCGTCACGACGAACAGATCGACCAGCACCAAATCACCACCCGCTGCACGCACCGAGCTCGTTGCCGGAACGCTCTTCAGTGCTTCCGTGAGCGCGTCGGGTTTGAGCGCGCGCACGATTTTGCGCACGTAAAATCCGCGATCGAGCGGCGCGGTCGGCATTTCCTTTTTCGCGTAACGAAGGCGCGCTTCGTAGAAGAGCGTGCCGGTGCCGTCGACTTGGAATGCGAGCGTCGAGCCGCTTGCGCCGGACGCAAATAATTTCGCAGCTCCGATGTTGGTGCTCTTCGCGCCGTACGTGCGCTGATGAAATGGCGCGCTGAAAATTTTGTCGTCACCCAAAAACACGTTCGCGTCGAAATTCGGCACGTTCACCTCTTGGGCTTTTCGGTACTCGTCGAGGGCAACGAGCGCCCACGCGGTTTCTTGCGTCGATCGCCACGTTCCGCCATGGCGCATCGCCAAAAGTCCGCGCGCGAGGCGTGCGCCGAGCTCGCTCTTCGGATCGTCAGCGAGCAGCGCACGAATCACGAACGCCGTCGTGCGCGCCGATGAATCGAGGAGCGGCGCATATTCGTCGCCGAGATTTTCGGCCACTGTCGCACCTGCGCCAGTCACGCGCAGATGATTGTCGACGTCTCGCAAAAGCTCGGCGCGCTCTTTCACATCCATCTTCACGATCGCCATCGCGTGCGTCAAAAGCGCGCGCGCGAAGAGCGGCATTTTAGCGCGCAGGTCGTAGAGACGATTCATCTCTCCGGCGTCGGGCGAGCCGACGTCCGCGAGAACATCGAGCTCGAAGGCCTCTTCGGACAGCTCCCAAGGCTCGTTACGATTTCCCTGAACCATGTCACGATGCAAGCTCGCACGCGCATTTTCGAGCACGTCGGACGGCACGGAGTAGCCACGAACACTCGCCGCATGCAGTCCCCAAAGCGCATACGCCGTTAGCCACGGAATCGATCGCGGTGAATCCACCCAGAAGCCAAAACCACCATCTTCCAGCTGGTTTTTGATGATTTTCGCGATTGCGTCGTTCACGATCGTCGGAAGATTTTTCGGCAATTGGATCGCGCCGTCAGCGCCGAGCGAAGCCGCGGCAACGAACGGAACGAGCCGACTCGTGAGCTGCTCGGTGCATCCGTACGGATAGTCGAGGAGCTGATCGACGCCGTCATCCAAGCCGACGAGCGCGCTCGACGCGACTTTGATCTCGAGCCCGCCGACATCGTCGCGCATGGATTTCAAATCACCGAGCTTCTCTCCCGAAGCGGATTTCGTGTCGCCGTAGAGCGCGACCGCTTCGAGGCTGAGGGGCGTCTCGATATTACGTGTAATTTGCACGGAATCGCCTTCGCCGCCAGCCTTTGCGGTGAACGTGAAGCTTGCGGTTCCGGATTTTGCGGCAACGAACGGAAAGCGAACCTCGACGCTGCCGTTCGCGGGAAGCGCGATCATTTTCTTCGTATCGCCGCGCACCTCGATGCCTGTGGCTGCGACGTTCACTTCCACATTTTGCGCGCCCATTCCTTTGGACGTGATGATGACGCCAGCGTCGATGGAATCGCCGGTGCGCAGAAATCGCGGCATTTCAGGCCGAGCCATGAGCTTCCGGCTCGTCGTGACGTGCGACTCTGCGAATCCGAATCGATCGTCCTCTGCAGCTGCGACTGCCATCAAACGATACGTGGTCAAGCTGTCGGGCAGCTTGAAGCGCACATGCGCCTTTCCATTTTCCGTGATGACGTTCGGCTCGAAGTACGCGGTCGTTCGGAAATCTTGGCGCGTGGCCATGCCACCGCCTCCACCCTCGCCGCCTTTGTCGGCACCGGTGTTTCCGAGCGACGTCAAAAATACGCGCGCGAGGTCGTCGCGCGTTTCGATCGCGAACACGTTGAGCATTCGCGGCGCCGTGAACACCGGAATCGGATCTGGCGTGTGATAGTCGGTGAGCATCAAAACGCCTTCATCCACCGCATAAAACGTGACGTTGCTACGCACGCCTTTACCGGCGCGGTCGGTCACTGTGATGTCCGCTTCCACTTCTCCACCGGGTCGCAGGTCGGCATTTTTCGGAGTGACGACGACATGCAATCGACGCGCTTCCGGATTCACGGTCAGCTGCGCGTAGCCGAGTCGGAATGTGGGAGCGCCAACGTCCGCGCCTTTTTCAGGAGCGGCTTTGCTGCGCCCGCGCACGATTTCCACCGACACGAATGCGTTCGGCGCGAGGTCGGCGGTGATCGGAAACTTCAGCGTGGGCATCGCGCCGACCAATGTTTGTCGCGACTGTGTGTACACGCCCGCTCGCTCGAGCGTGACGATCGCCTCCGCTTCTTTGAACGGATTTTTGACGAGGACGGTGGCAATGTCGCCGACCTCGTACGAGGGTTTGTTGGTGACGAGCTCCACCTTTGCGGAATCTTCCATCGCCCAGCCGATGTTGCTCGCGTCGCCGACCACGTAGAGCGACGTGCTCGAAGCGAGGGGATTTCCGCGGGAATCGCGGCCAGTCGCGTGCAAAATGTAATAGCCCGGATCGGTGGGCGTCAGGTTGCACGACGCGAGCGATGCAGTGCTCGTGACGTTGCAGCTCTGTACGACGGTGTCGACCGATTTGCTTTCGTAGTGACCGCCGGCATCGCCGCGCGACTCGACGACCGTCTGCCAGCTGCGATGCACGAGATCGACTTTGACGTTCGTGCCGACGCGCCTCTTTCCGATCGGATCGATGGCGGCGACTTGCACCGAAACGGGCACGCCTTTGGTGACGAAGAAATCTTTCGGGGGCTTCAGCGCCACGTAAAATTCGCCAGGGTGCACGACGGCGGTCGTTCGTCCGCTGATTGACTGCCGCGAGATGTCTTGCACCTCGGCCTCGAACGTCACCGTTTCGGGACCGACTTGATGCGGCATCGCGAGTGTGGTGCTCGCTGCGTAGTCGCCTTTTGCGCTCAAATCGCCGTCGCCGGTTTGAAATTCGCTGCCGCGTTCGTTGGTGTCCGGCAAATCACGCGTGAACGTTTCGTCGTCGAACACGAGATCTTCTGAGCCAGGAGGCGTGAACGAGCTGCGAGATCGAGTAATTGTATAATGCACGGTTCCGGCGCTCATCGGCGCGCCGAACAAATAGTCGCCGCGGGTAGTGAAGCTCGCTTTGTCACCGCGGACGAACGCAGGTTTGCTCGACTCGACGCCGACCTTGAACTCGGCGGGACGATATTCAGCAAGCTCGACGCTTCCGGAAGCCGCGCCGTGTGAGCCGTCTTTCGCGGGAACGTCGGCGTGCAGTCCGAGAGATCCAAGCTTGATTCCTGCGGCGATCGGCACATCGATCGAAAAATCGCCGAACGGTCCGAGGTTCATTTTCTTTTCGAGGATTTGTCCGCCGCCCGGATCGTACGCAGTGAACGTGACCTCGGCACCAGCGGGCGTTCGCGTGCCGCGCGCGAGCGGCTCTCGAAAAATGCCTTTCACTCTCACCGTCTCGCCCGGGCGATACACGCCGCGGTCGGTGATGAGCATTCCGAATGGCGCGAGATCCGCACGCATGTCGATGCTCGCGCCGAATCTCCAGCTGTCGACGAGCTCGCTCACGCGTCGAAAGGTCCAGTCGTCGCCGACGCGCGCGATGATGAGCCCGCCGCTGTCTGCTCCGCCTTCTTCGTCTACTGCCGAATATTTGTCGGCCGGTACGATCGCAATGCCTTGCGTGTTGGTGCTCGCGGCGAAGATTTCGGCACCATCTTTCGCTCGGATACCGACGTGCGCATTTGCGACAGGCTTGCCGTCGGACAAACGCGTGACCCAAACCAAACCTCCAAAACGGCTCATTTTCGCGCTGATCGCGAGATCCGTGACACCGACTACGTGGACGTCGGGGCGTGAGTCGCCGTAACGCGAGAATTGTTGAACCGCGAAGACGACGGCGCCGTGTCCTTGATGAAATGCGAGCTCCGCATCCAAATCGACGTTCTTCACGAACTGCGCGTTCTTCTCAGCGGTCGGCTTGACGATCTCCGTTTTTCCACGCGCAAGCTTCGACACGATCTTGATGGGATCGTCTTTGCGATCGCTTTGATCACGCGCGACGAACCGCGCGAGCTCCGCTTCGTCGGGAGTGGCCGTCACCATTTTGTACGCATCGACGTTCACCGAGCCGATCGGAATCGAGCGCGCTTTTGCTTTTGCCGAAGCCGATTCGAAGACGGTTCCACTGAGCCCGACTTCGACGGACGGCCATTCATCGTCGGTTTCGAACGGCAACGTGACGTCGTGCGCGAGCTTCTGCCCGTACTCGTCTTTCATGCCGGCGGTGATCGTGACGTTGAATTTGTGCGATGCGATGAACTGCGCCGGCAACGTCATCTGTTCGTGCATCGACGTCGGCTCGGAGCCGTACGCGTCCCATTTAATCTTCACGCCACCGTCGATGCGTGTGTGCGACTTCCATTCCGCAAACGAAACGCGATTCGACATTTTCACCCAAACCGAATCTCGTCCTGCGCATTTTTTGTGCGGGGTATCGCGATAACAATCGACGCCGAGCGCTTTGAGCGGCCCGAAGGTCCGCATCTCGATTTGCCTTTTTTCACCGATTGAAAGTGGTCCTTCGGTTCCGTGCAGCGAGCCGTCGATCTCGAGGACGATGCGCGAATCGAACGGCAGCGGGGAGGCCGGCGTTATCGCGACCAGCATCTTCGTGTCGGACTTCGGCCAGCTCGCGCTCACCGAAATCTTTTTCTCCTTGCCTGCCTCGCCCGCCAAAATTTTGGTCGTGCGCTCTACCTCTTTCGGGTCGACCGGCTGATTGAAACGAAGATCGAAATGCGCATTCGAAATCAAATGCTGCTCGCCTTCGTTCGGATCGACGCGCTCCAAAACCGGCGGCGGCGTCGAAAACGAAAACTTGTACTCAGTCGGCAATACCGAGCCGTCGAGCGCTTTGGTCCCTGCGGGGATGCTCACCGAGTACGCGGTCGCGCGCGGCAAGCCGCCTTCGGGAGCCGCGAACACGAGCGCGTTCGTTCCGATCCAACGCCAGCTCCCCTTGGTGAAGGCGACACCGCTCGCGAAAATTTTTGCAGGAGGCGCCGCTTCCTCGCCCGCCAGCGCCAGCTCGCGCATCGAGCGGTTGAAGACGATCGTCACCTCGCTCGGGTCGACCGTCTCACCCTTCGGCGAGGCGAAGACGACGCCGAACGGCTTCTTGCTCGCCGTCTCACCCCCTTCCCCTTCCAGCGCGAGCGTCCGCG